>CAZCUL010000604.1:0-8147 GCA_964501475.1 uncultured Verrucomicrobiota bacterium
TCAGCGTAGCCGCCAATGATGTCGCGCTCGCTCCCGGAGTCGAAACCTGGACGCGATAACGCTTGTTGTTGTCCGCAAGGGTGAGGCGAGGAGTCGTAAAGGAAGGACCATTCGCGCCGGCGATGTCGCTCCAGGTGGCGCCGCTGTCCGTGCTTACCTGCCATTGATACACCACAGGCGCATTGCTTGGAGTGGTCTGAACTCCCACCGAAAACGTCGCAAAACTGTTTTGCTGCGCGACGGTGCTCATAGGCTGCTGGGTGATGGTGATGGACGCGCCGGCAGCCGGGGCGTACGAGGCCAGATACTGGCTGGTAATCTGCGTCGGCGTCGTGTTCGAGGGCGCACTCCCCTGGCTGGGCAATTGCCAGTTCAGTCCGAGGCTGTCCCCGCCAGTGCCTTCCTTATGGATCAATTCAAAGTAATACTTCTGCCCGGCAGTCAGAACGATGGCGTTGGTTGAGATATTCGAGGGCGGACTGCCGCGAGTTCCACCAGTGCGATCGCCCGTCCAGGTTTGGGCCGGGGTCCAACTGATCTCCTGCGCAACCAGCCCCCTGTTGGCAGGGTTCTCGTCCAGACTCAGGAAAAACATGCTCTCGTCGTCCGAGGAGAGGAAAAAGAGATACGCTCCGGTCTCCGGAGGCATGAGCAGGCCCGAGACACGCTGGCCGTAATTGTCACCGAAGGAAGTAGGCGCTTCGGCAGATGTCAGATAACTGACAATGGTTGGATTGGCTGGGTAGCTGGCGTGCGACAAAAGATTGCTCAGGTTGGGCGTGGTGATGTTCTGGTAAACCTCGCGCAACGCAAACCCGCCGCTCAGCACCCATGAGGTAAAGGAGGCGCTGCTGGCTGCCAGATTGTTGACCGCGTCCCGCACATTGGCCCGCACGGTGTATTGGGTGTTTTCGGCCTGCTTGGCCGTAAGCAGCGTGACGTTGGAACCACTGTTCTCGAGCGTCGCCGAAAAGATCATCAACGCCGCACCCGCCGAATTCGTGATCGTGTAGTTCCCCGTGTTCTCCGCGGAGGCCTCCTGCAGCGGCTCCGAAAACGTCAGCACCACTTTATAGGCCTGGTCCCGCGGCACCGCCGAGAGAAGGGAAGGGCCGCTCACGTCGGTGGTAGTGGTGAAACTCCACTGGTTGGTGAAGGAGTTGGCCGGGCTTTCGTTGTCCCGGTAGCTCAAGCGGATCGTGTGAACGGTGCCGAGGCCAAACGGGGCTGGCGGCTGGTAAAAGACTGTCGCTCCCGAAGCCGTGGGCGTGACGGTCGCCGACACCACCGTGCCATCCAGCGCGAGTTGAACCGAGCTGGTATTGAGTGTGGTCAGACGATTGGTGATGGTGGCGTTGATCGAGGTATTGAGCGGAACATTCATCGCGTCGGGCGCCGGATCGGCCGAGGCCAGAACAGGCCCAAAAACGGTGGCTGGCGCCGCCGCAGGCACGAGCAGGATGAAGTTCGGGTTGAGATTGTTGTTCGCGCTGCCCGCGGTCATGCGCAAAGTCTGCACGCCCGAAAGGCCCACCACGATGGGATTGCCCACGGCATCGGTCAGCGGCACATAGCGGTAGCCCGTGCCCGCTTCCACCAGGAAGCGGCCCAGCGTCACCAGAGTCTGGTTGGGCTGCGTGCGATTGCTCGTGACCCGCCCCAGATCGGCCTGCTGTGTAGCTGAAGAGGTGGCGCGCAGATAGACGAGGTAATTAGTGTTGGCAAAGGTCCGGGTGTAGTTGAGCCACTCCCCGGCTTGCATTTGATGCAGTTCCAAATCCCAGGCCGCGATGTTGGCCTGAACATACTTTGTCCGGGTAAAATCCGCGCTCTCCCGCACACCCACAGGCGTGCACGTCCGGTAGGAGTTGTTCGCCGGCCCCGTTGTCGCAGTAGTGTCTGAAAAATCCACGCCTGAAACCGCGGTCAAATCAAGATAACCCACGCCACCGCCATTGACCTGGCTCCCGGTGGAGGTAAAACCCGAGGGGGGCGGGTTGTCCTGAAAGCCTCCACCACTATCAACAAAGGGGGGTTCATCGCCCGGCGACAGGCAAAGCCCCTCGACCGGATCGCCAAAGCTATCAACCCCATAATTGTAGTCCTCGTTCTCGATCACCACCACATTAGCTTCCTGGAAAGTGTCGAAGGCAAAATCGTTGGTGGCGGACCGGCCCTCGTTGTCCGACGCGATGATCTGACCGTTGTAAATGACGTTCACCATGAGACCATTGTAACTGACGGTGCGGTTGGTGGAGTTGCCACCGAACACAAGGCTGGAGGAAACCTCTGTCCCGTTGAGGAAAAGCCGAATATCTCCGGTGGCCACACTGTTCGGTGCCACAGTCGTGACTCGGAAGCTAAGGCCATTGGCCGGATCCTGGAAGATGGCGCCATTAGCCGGCACCAAATCCACGACCGCAGGAGGCAGATTGGTCGGATCCACTGCCTCGGTAACGACCACCCCATACATGTTCCGTCCGGCATTGTCTGCCTGCCTGAGCTGGAACATGCCGGCCGGAAAGGATTTCGTGTAAACGGAAAACCATTGGTTGATGGAGCCATCGGCCCCCTCGTCAATGCCAACTTCATCGGGAATGCTCATGTTGGCGGTCCGATTGAGGCCATTCATCACCCCGAGCCAGCCCTCGTCGAGCACCCACTGCATACTCGCTGAACCGAAGGTGGGTGGACTACCGCCGTCGCCATCCGACAACCGATTGTCAATGAGCAAATATACCTGCACGTTCTGGGAAACAGTCACGTCCAGCAGATAGCTGCCATTGTCACGGTTATCATTCCCGGACATAATGTACTCCCCATCCAGCAGATAATCGGGGATCAAAACCGTGCCGGAGGCATTGGTGTAACGATGGTTGCGGTCCACGTAGGAAGGAGCGCCATTGCCAAATAGTCCGACAGTATAGGAATCGCCAGCGGCACTTCCGGGTATCGGTTGGTTGGCTGCGCCGTTCACAAAGGTGACCCCGGTCCACTTCGCGGTGACGGTGCCGGTGGCTTCGTTATCGCCGCCCGTTTCCACAACATCGGTGATAATCGGATGCGCCAGCGCCACTCGCGCGAAACATAAACTGAGCGCAGCCAAAACAACACTGTGCTTTACAACATTATGACGCATAATTTTGCCTCCACGGATTTTCTTTGCCGGAGCGACTCCGGGTTGCTGAGAACAAACCGCCGCAAACGCAGCAACTTGATCGTTGACGTTCATGCAACTTCTTCGGTGAGTGATTCGCTTCTTTAATACAGATTTCTTTCGCTCTCCGCAAGTTTTTTTACGGAAAGTAAAGCGGGAAGGGTTGCAGCCCCCTGAAGCAAAGCGAACCAGGTTCCCGTCTGCAGACAACGGATATGCGTGATGGTGCGGTACAGGCTGGACTCTCGGACAACCCTTTTCTTTGTCACAGAACTGTAACCCAGCCCGGCGCAGGAATGCTGCGGAAAATGCGACGACCTCTTTGACAAGCGACTCGTCCAATCACCCCCGGCTCAGCCGCCCCTTTTGCGGAAAATAATGATGTGCTGACGCGGCAGTTTCGGGATCGTCTCCACCCACTCAAGGGGATGGACACTCATTTCCTTCCGGACCTGCGCTTCCGTCATCTTGTGAAGTTCCTTGATAGGTACGCCTGGGTCTTCGCCGCGAAACTCGACCAGCGCGACGCGACCGTTCGGCTTCAGCGCCCGACAGATCGATTCCATCATTTCGTAGGGATGCGAAAATTCATGATACACGTCCACCATCAGCACCAGGTCCACCGCTTCGACAGGCAACCGCGGGTCAGTGATCGTGCCCAGGATGGGCTGGACATTCGTAACTCCGATTTTGCTCAGTTTGTTGGTCAGCAGGTCAAGCATTTCGGACTGAATATCTACCGCCAGGACATGTCCGCCCGGACCGGTTTTGCTCGCGAGCCGGCGCGTGAAATAGCCGGACCCTGCGCCGATATCCGCGATAACGGCGCCGGGTTGAATTTTAAGAAGGTTAATGAGCAGGTCCGTCCTTTCCTCCTGTTCCCGTTCCGGCCGTTCCAGCCAGTCGGCGGCCTGATGCCCCATGACATGGGCGATTTCCCGGCCCATGTAAAACTTCCCAATGCCGTCCGGGCTGTGATTCGCGCGAAGCTCGTAACGCTCCGCAGAGGGGGAAATCGGCTGTGCCGTCGCGAATGCGCCAGCAAAGAACCCGAGGAACAGGGGGACGAAAGCGCGCAGCAGAAGAATTGGGACCCGCGTCATAAAGCCAACGGGGATAGCCGCAGTCAAGCTGCTCTATCCCCGGTGAAAGCAAAAAACTTCAATCGGCAGCTCAGTTATTCTTGACCAGGGTCGCCTTGTTTTTGGCCAGGTAATCCTGGACCGTTTTGATGCTGTCCAGGCTGGTGGGGACGCGCTTTTGGTTTTTGAAGCGCCGGTAGTGGGCCAGGCTCTTGCCTACTTCCATGATTTCAATATGCGAGTCGGCCAGGCGCCAGAGCTGGCCCGGCTTCAATTCAATTGGTTGCTTTTTCGCCTTCATATCCGTTGACGGCCGCAGTTGCTCCCGGTCTCTACGGGTCTGTCGAGCAACGATAGGCTATGGCAAAACACTAGTCAGGGTCAATCCGATACTCATCACACCTTTTGTAATCAGCAGGGCGGATCGTTTGATACCCCTTAGACCGGGCGAGGGCGAATTCGTTCAGTTCACTTGAAAATGAAGCGGTGCAAGGCAGGCGTTCAAGCCGCTTACAGGCCTTACAGGCCCGGGGGCAAGCGGCAATGCTTGGGTCCGTAAGGTCGGGTGTGATAAATTCCCGACCGAATTTTCAGGATTGATAAGACCATGATTCCAGTGAAGAGGCCAATCGCGGTGGCTCCCCAAGGCCGGCTGGGCTTGCTGCTGATAGCGGTCTGCTGGCCACTGAACTGGCTCTTGCCCGGCTCACCCACAGCCTATTTGTTTTTCCCGCTTTGGCTCGGCTACATTCTTGTCGTGGATGCTTTGGTCCTGGGCCGGACCGGCAGTTCCCTTCTGACACGTTCGCCACGGGAGTTTGTTTTGCTGTTTCTGGTTTCCGCACCCGCCTGGTGGCTGTTCGAAGCCATCAACTGGCGCACGCAGAACTGGGAATACATTGGGAGCAGGCAATTCAGCGGCATCGAATACTTTCTGCTTTGTTCGGTATCGTTTTCCACGGTTATGCCGGCTGTCTTCGAGACGGCCGAACTGGCGCGCAGTTTCCGGTGGATGGAGAGATTTGCCCGCGGGCCAGTCATTCGCCCGGCGCCGCGCGTTTGTTGGGGGCTTTTGGCGACGGGCTGCCTTATGCTGGCGCTGACCATGGCATGGCCGAAGTATTTTTATCCTTTTGTCTGGGCAGCGGTCGTCTTCATTTTGGAACCGGTCAACATCTGGCTGCGCCGGCCAAGTTTTCTGGAGCACCTGAAAAACGGAGACTGGCGCCCGGCGATAGCGCTGTCTGTGGGAGCCTTGATTTGCGGGTTCTTTTGGGAAATGTGGAATTACCACTCCTTTCCGAAATGGGTTTATCACACGCCCGGCGCGCAGTTCCTGCACCTTTTTGAAATGCCGCTCCTGGGTTATGGCGGCTACCTCTTCTTTGCCTGGGAATTGTACGTGCTGCGAAATTTTCTCTGGCCGGGCGCGCCGCGCTTGCGGCTTTGAGTCTTCGGCGCTTGATTAGTTCGCAATGCACGCGCCTGTGAGCATCAACGAATCTTTGCGCCAAAAACGTCTGCGACAGTGGCTCTACTTCTCGCGCAAGTGGGGTCCGCGTGTCTGGCGCGGTCTGATGGGGGAATTCACGCGGCCGGTCGCCCAGTCCAGATTCCGGCCCCGGCCGGCGCACTGGAACCCCTCCAATATCACCGCCTGCTGGCTGGGCCACGCCAGTGTGCTCATCAACTTTTACGGGCTTACCATCCTGACCGATCCAGTGCTCTCGCGTCGAATCGGGCTTTGCGTGGGCCCCGCCACCCTTGGGCTAAAACGCCTCATCGCGCCGCCGCTGACGGTTCCGGACCTGCCGCCCATCGATCTGGTGCTGCTCTCTCACGCGCACATGGACCATTTGCATCTGGCGACCTTAAACCAGTTTCCCTCCTCGACCTGCGTGGTAACGGCGTTGGCGACCCGGGATCTTTTGGCCGGGACGAGGATGAAAGACATTCGGGAACTGGCGTGGGGCGATCGAACAACGATTACGACCCGCCACGGCGCCCTGGAGATTCATGCCTTCGAAGTAGTCCACGTGGGAGCGCGCTGGAGAAAGGACAAGCACCGGGCTTCGAACGGCTACATTTTGGAGCGGAACAACAAGAAGATTCTCTTTGGCGGCGACACGGCCTACTGCGGGCATTTCAAAAAGCTGCGAGCTCAAGGCCCGTTCGAGTTCGCCATCATGCCCATCGGTTCCTACAAGCCCGGCGAACACATCCACTGCACCCCGGAGGAAGCAGTGGCCATGGCAAACGACGCGGGAGCGCATTACTTGCTGCCTGTTCACCATCAGACTTTCCGGCTGGGAACCGAAAGTCATCTCGAACCGATCGAGCGGCTGGAACGTGCCTTGGCGCGGGAACGAATCGCCTTACGGGAGATCGGCGAAACATTCAGCCTGCAGTAGCGACCCAGTCCCTTATTGATGCCCATCCCGAAACGCGCTGTTCCCTGCGGAATCGCTCCCGGATTCTCCAGTGCCCACAGTCGCATATCCGAAAACAGCCCCGGTGATACCGAGATTCGTTTACGAGGCCAGAAGCCTTCCGCCAGGGTTGACGAGCTCAGGGGACGGATCTCTGCTTACTTGGCCGAGGCCGTGCGTTCCTTTTCCGGCACTGCAGTCGCTCTTTTGCCAATGCGTTTGCGGAGATAGGTGAGTTTGGCGCGACGGACCTTGCCCTTGCGCTCGACCTCCACCTTTTCGATGCGCGGTGAGTGGAAGGGAAAAACCCGCTCCACTCCTTCGCCGTAACTGATGCGCCGGACGGTAAAAGTGGAATTCAAGCCCCGGCCGCGCCGGCCAATGACGATACCGGCAAAGATCTGGATGCGTTCCTTGTCGCCTTCCACCACCTTGGTGTGCACGCGAACCGAATCCCCCACACTAAACACCAGCGGTTCCTTCCGGAACTGCTCCGATTCAATTTTGTCAAACAGTGCTTGGCTCATACTTTTCTCTTTCTTGATGGCCCGATTCAGCTCGCTCCACCGTCTTTCAACAAATCCGGCCGGCACTCGACGGTCCGCGCTTTGGCCTGCTCGGCCCGCCAGCGGGCGATTTCGGCATGGTTGCCCGACAACAGCACTTCAGGCACCCGCATGCCGCGAAACTCCGCCGGACGCGTGTAATGCGGGTATTCCAGCAGGCCGTCGCAAAACGACTCGTCTTGAGAGCTCTGCTCGTCTCCCAATACACCCGGCAACAACCGGCTGACCGCATCGATGATCACCATGGCCGGCAACCCGCCATTGGTGAGCACGTAATCTCCAATCGAGATCTCATCGTGCACCAGGCGCTCCCGCACCCGTTCATCCACACCTTCATAACTGCCGCAAATGAGCAGCAACCGCGGGCGCTCAGCCAGCTCGCGCGCGACGGGCTGCCGGAATTTCCGCCCGGCCGGCGACAGAAGAACCACGGCCGTTTTCTCGTCTGCCAGGTGCTCGACAGCCTCGAAAATCGGCTCCGGCTTCAGCACCATGCCCGGTCCCCCGCCAAACGGCTTGTCATCCACTGTCCGGTGCCGGTCATGCGTGTAATCACGCAGATCATGTATCCGCAGGTCCAGCAATCCCGCTTCCCGCGCCCGGCCGATAATGCTCACGTCCAGCGGCCCGACGAACATCTCGGGAAACAAAGTGAGCACGTCGATTCTCATCAGTCGGCATACGAATCAGGCTTGGGTCAGGACCGCCCTCGGGTGAACGCAGCAATCCCCGGACGGCCCAGAATCTCAACTAAGTGGTCATGAACATATGCGCCCTCCTCGCGCCTCGCCACAGGGCGCGGGCCGCGGGCGGCGCAACGAACGTCGTCGTATTCATGTTCATGACCACTTAAGCTCCGGCTTCGCTCTCGACCGTCTCTTCGACAATCTCAATCGAGCAGCGCAGATTCTGT
>CAZCUL010000605.1:0-3348 GCA_964501475.1 uncultured Verrucomicrobiota bacterium
GGATCGTAGCCCGCCCATCCGCTCGCTCGGCAATAAGCCAGGCTGGCCTCGATGGCCTCGCTTAGACGCTGCTGAAACGAACGGCTCGATTCATTGGATTCTTCCTTGAGACAAGACCTCAGAGCGGCATTGTCATTCATAGATTCATAGATTGCAGCAGGCCGACAAGAATGTCGGCGCTACCATCGCGGGAGGTAGAGCGAGTCCGTCCCCGGCGAGCCGCACTTTGATCGGTGTTTAGAACGAAGCGGCTCAGCAGGGATGCTTCGCCCTACCGTGCTGATTTGGAAATGGCTCAACGAGGATCAGTTCGAGGGATCAAAACAGGGTCCGGCCCGGTGTTGATCCCTTTGTCGGAAACTTTGTCGAGTAATGGAATGAATTTCGGGGCATTTCGACAAAGTTCGCGACAAAGTTTCCGGCAAAGTTCAGGAGCAGAAAGCTCTTCGGCGCACGCGCTCAGAGCCAGCGCCTTGGCACAGACCTGGAGCTTGTGAAGGGTAAGCATTTCGTCGCTGATTGACGAACAACGCGACAAAGTTTCCGACAAAGTTTCCGACAAGGAAAGGCGAAAGGATTCCCCAAGATGTCCAAACTCCGGACGCCGGCTGAAAGCCGGCGTTACGGCCGACAAGAATGTCGGCGCTACCTGGCATTGCGCCGCTCTTCCTCAAGGGTGTTCGCCGTTTTGCAGACTCACGGGCGCGCGGCTGTTAATCGATTGGATCGCCGCGAAACAGGCCAGGTGCACGTTCACGATTTCTTGAAACGGAATGGGACCAGGGCCCTTTCCCAAGGACTCGACCCAGGCAGACATTTCTTCCGCCTGTCCCTTGTCTTGAGATCGCCAACTCTTTCGTTTGCGGTGCCCATTCAACCACAACTCTAAAGTTCGATAATCATCGATCACCGCCGTTCTTCCTCCGCCGGAAAGTTCAATGCGCTCCTTCGGCATGCCTGGATCTCCAATGCTGGTGTAGATAATCGTCGCCACAGAGCCGTCCGCCATTTCGAGCGCGATTGAAAAATCCTCCCAGAGATTCGGGGAACGGCGGGGTTTTGAAATGGCCGTGGTCGAGACACGTTGAATCAGGCTTCCCGTTAAGAACAATGCAAGATCGACAAAATGGCAGCCTTCGCCGATCAGCCGGCCGCCGCCCACCTTGGGATCGTGCACCCAGTGATCCGGTGGGATGGCACCCGCGTTGACACGAATGAAGACCTGCTTTGGCCCCTGGGCAGAGGCCAGATGGGCCGCTGCCATTTTCGTTGCCGGAGCGAAACGCCGATTGAATCCGACTGTGATCGAGGCGCTGCCGGCGGATTGCACTGCGTCGATTACCTCCTGCAGTTGCGCTTCTGTGATGGCGAGCGGCTTCTCGACAAAAACAGCTTTGCCGGCCTGAACCGCTTTGATCACCCAGTCTGCATGGTCGTTATGACGAGTAGCCACCAGGATGGCGTCGGATTCGGCAATGACTTGTTCGGGAGCATCGCACGCAGCCTGGAATCCAAATTTCGTGGCGACATGAGCGGCCGTTACGCCCGACGAAGTGCAGACAGCGCCCAAGGTAATGTCAGGGGCATTGCGGAGGTGCGGCAGGAGGTAATTGCAGGCATACTTTCCGGCACCGATAACGCCGAGGCGGACCTTTCCACGCTTCCCCGCCATGGGCGCAACTTCGATACGGCGCGGTGTCTCGTCAGCCTGGCGAGGATACTCGAGCAGGATGGCGAGATAAGGCTGCTTCGATCCGCTGCGAATCAGGGCATACGCCTCCGGCGCCCGGTCGATGGGAAACCGATGCGTGATCATGGGAGCGAGCTTGACGTGGCCCGATTGCAGCAATTGCAAAAAGGAGGACATGTTGCGCCGCTCGGTGAAGCGGACATAGGCATAGGGATAATCGATACCCTGCTCCTCGTAAGCCTGGTCGTAACGCCCCGGTCCATAAGAGCGTGAGAGGCGCAGGTCGAGCTCTTTAAGATAAAACGGTTCGCGCGGCAGGTTCATCCCCGTAAGCCCGACTACCACCACCTTGCCCTTCTCGCGGGTGATCTCCGCGGCTTGTTCGATTGGCGCATCGGACTGCGTGGCGGCAGTGATGATACTGGCGTCCACTCCGTAGCCGTCTGTAAACGCCAGGATTTGTTCGACCACACTTTCGTCGCCGGCCAGGGCAACTGCCTCGCAGCCCAGTGTTCGCGCCAGGGAAAGCTTCTGTGCATCCACGTCGATTCCGAAGACGCGGCACCCGCTGGCGCGAAGGATCTGAACGGTCAGCAGCCCCACCAGTCCCAATCCAATCACTGCGATCTGTTCGCCCAAACGGGCGTCCGCCTGGCGCACGCCCTGGACGGCAATGGCTCCCACCGTGGCGAAGGCCGCCTCGTCCGTCGGAACGCCCTCCGGGATTTTGACGATCAGATTTTTCGGGACAGCGACAACTTCAGCGTGATTTGCCGTACTGCCGCCGCATGCCACCAGGTCACCCGGGCGCACGCCGTCCACGTCGCCCGAAACCTCGATAATCTCCCCCGCACAGGAATAACCCAGAGGCATAGGCTGCTCGAGGCGCTCGGCGGCAGCCTCCCAGGCCTTCCAGAGGCCCTCTCGAGCGGCTTTGGCGATCAGCTTTTTGACGAGATCCGGTCGCGCCATGGCCTTTCCTACCAGGCTCTTCTTCGCTGTATCGACCTTGGTCTTCTCGGTGCCGGCAGAGATCAGCGAATAGCTGTTTCTGATGAGAGCACGCCCCGGTTGCAATTGCGGTGGCGGCGCCTCAGCAACCTTCAATTCCCCTGTTTTGTAAATCTGGATGACCGACTTCATGAGGCGGGGGGCGGGGGGCGGTACGTCGGTGCGGCGGTGTGGCGGTGCGTCGGTGCGCACCGCGGAGCGGTGCCAGCAGGCAGCCGGAGGTCGCAGCGCAGCGGAAACCTCCGGCAAGCGTTGGCAAAGAAGCATGCACCCCAGCGGGGTGCCAGAGCTCCGGTGAGTCAGTGCGGCAGTGCGCCGGTGAGTCGGTCGGTCAGTGCGCCGGTGTGGCGGTCGCGCTAGTCCCGCACGGCGGGAGAGCGCGTGGAGCTTGCTCCTGCTTTTCGGCTCAGCGAGGACGCTTCGCCCTATCGTGTGCTGAGAGTTGAGTGGAGAAGAAGCTAAAACCGTCGCGCCAGTCCCGCACGGCTGGAGAGTGGGTGGAGCTTGCTCCCGCTTTTCCGGCTCAGCAAGGACACTTCGCCCTCTACCGTGCTAGATTTGCGAAGGGCTCAGCAGCGATGCTTCGTCCTACCGTTGGTGCTTACCTGGACTCTGGTTCCTGTGAGCCAGTTTACGTCTGAACCCCT
>CAZCUL010000606.1:0-7149 GCA_964501475.1 uncultured Verrucomicrobiota bacterium
TGGCTCCGATGGCACCGCCGACTGCCCCACGCACGGTTGTCAGACCGCCGGGCGGGAACAATGTCCGCCCGGCCACTCCGGCCACTTCAGCTTCTGCTGCTGACTGGGAGGCCCGAGCGCGGCAACTGATCGAGCGTGAGATGGAAGCGCTTGCTCCCACACCGCGGGCGGAAATCGCCGCTCCCTCCGTTGCTGTCGCGATCCCGGCGCCCGCCACGCCGCGCCCATCGCCAGTCAGAGCTGCGCCAGAGCCCACTATTAGCACACTGGTTCCGGTGGAGAATTCCGCGGCGCCAGTGGAAGCGGTTGCGTCGCCTCGGACAGTAACGGCGCGTGCGCCTGCGAACGCGGACATTGAGAGGCTCCTGGACGAAGCGCGCAATCGTGCGCGAGCGGATGAACGGGCTCGGCTGCAAACCCCAGGCAGACCTTTGCCTGAAGTCGGCCGCCCGGTTGCAGAGCCGGCAAGAGAGCCAGAAACTGTCATTAAGGCGCGCGAGACTCGACCGGCGCCTGTTGTGAGCCGCGGTGCCTCGGCGATTGGTCAAAGCAAGGAACAGCGCCTGAACGAATTGTTGGATGCTTATCGGGCGGACCGCATTACACCGGCGCAATATCACCAGGAACGCGCTCGAATTATCGCCGAACCATAGGCAGATACTCTCTCTCACCCCGTCGCTGGACGCGAAGAGGTTCCGCGCGAATTTGTCGGAGCGCGGCTGTCCCCAGCCGCAGCGGTCGCGCATGCGAGAGGCGCCGGTCTTGTCCTCTACCGCATTCCTGGAGTCAATCGCATCAATCGACAGGCAGTCCTTTGAGCCTCGTTACCTCGGCTGCGGCCAGCGTTCCGGACAGACCGTTTCCAGCAACAGGAGTTGATTCATCGGCCCCAGGCGAGGCGTTGCCACCAATGTCTCTTTCGGCGGTGGCGCTGTCCGAGGATGATTCCCGCGGTGACTCCGGCGGCGACAGCCGTCAGAAGGCATAGGGCGCGGCGGCGTTTGGCCATCCAAAGCTCGACGCTGAAATTGCGCGCGCGATGGTCGAAGGTTCCGTGCGCCCCGTGGTCTCCGTGTATGGGCTCGAAAAGATTGTTCGGCCGGTTTGGGTCTTCGGGCTCATCGGTCTGCTGGCTCTTGTATCCGGTTTTGGCCAGGTATCGGTCGAGAAGTCCGGCGGCGAACTTGTTACCAACCACAGCCTGGACTGTGGGCATGCCCACATAGAGTTCGCGGCGCGGATGTTGAGCGAGGAAGACAATGGCGTCGGCGGCCACCTCGGGTTGAAAGATGGGCGGCACGGGCTGGGCCTTATGCGGCAAACGGCTCTTGACCCAACTGAATTGCGGCGTGTTCAAGGCGGGCATTTGGACCATGCAGAGTTCGATGTCGCACCCGTCGTGAAGCAGTTCCGTCCGGAGCGAGTCGTTGAACCCCTGGATGGCATGCTTGGCGCCGCAATAGGCGGACTGCAATGGAATGCCCCGATACGCCAGAGCCGAGCCCACCTGAATAATCACACCACGGTTGCGCGGCCGCATCCGGCGCACGGCTGCCAATGTCCCCCAAACGTAGCCGAGATAAGTCACGTCCGTGACCCGCTTGAACTCCTCCGGGGTCATCTCGTGCGCGGGAGAAAAGACGGAAGTCATGGCATTGTTCACCCAGATGTCGATGGGGCCAAGTTCCTGTTCGATTCGATCTGCGGCCGCCTCGACCTGCTCGGGCACAGCCATGTCCGTCTGACAAATCAAGGCCTGTCCGCCCAGTTCTTCGACTTCTCTACGGGCGGCTTCCAGTCCCTCCGTTCCACGGGCGAGCAGCGCTATCCGCGCTCGCTTTCGCCCAAAAGCCCGGGCAGCGGCGCGTCCCACACCCGCAGATGCGCCCGTGACCACAATGACGCGGTCTTTCAAGGATTTGGAGAAGTCCGTCAAGCCTAGTCCCAGCAGCTTCTGCCTCAAAGCTCCCGGAATATTCCGGGGGAAAGATTTCATTCGTGGTTCCATAAAATCGCGTCCTTTCGATCTGGCTATTTAGTCCCGATTTTCCGGCGCCTTCTCGCCTTCTGGCGGCGCCGAACGGGAATCCTGCGATTCCCGTCCGGCCATTGATCTGCGCTCTGCCGAACGCTCCCTCGCGCGAACGTCGGCAGAAATGCTCATTTCGCCTCAATCACGCCGCAGGCCACGCGTGCTCCGGCATCGCCGGACGGCTGCGAAGTCAAATCATCGCGCCCGGCATGAACGATGAGGCCGCGTCCGACGATTGAGTGTTCTCCACTCAAACTCAAGAAGCTGAAGACACGGTCCAGGTGCGCTTTGCCGGATTGGTCTGCGGTGATGTTGCCAAGGTCGCCGATGTGATGTTGTGGTGAATCAGGCCCGCCATGAGGCGCTCCCGTGGGGTTGAAGTGACCCCCGGCGGACGCGGCATCGGGCGCCGAACAGTCGCCTGCCTCATGAACATGGAATCCGTGTTCGCCCGGTGTCAGGCCGGTAATATCCACTACCACGCGTACCCCATTGTCCACTTTGGTGAAGGTGACCGTGCCTTTGGCCTTATGGTCCTTGGTGGGTTCAAGCTTGGCTACGGCCTTCATAGCCGGTTTGCCGTTGGCCGTCGCGGCTGTGGTTCCCTGATCATGGTCGTGATGTGCGCAACCCATCAGTCCCACAGCCGCCATCACACAGAACGCCGCCAGTTTCGTTTCCGATCGTATTGTCATAGTTTATCCTTTGTTCCCGTTCGTTAACCCATTATCCCAGTCCACCGCCTGCCTCCCTTGGCAGGGCGGCTCCTGCCTTCGTTATTACTTGTCCGGATTGATTAAAGCCAGCCCCGTTTCTACATCGATGGTCTTGTGCAAGTGTTTGGGAGATTCCGTGATGATCACTTCCAGAGTCGGCCGCACCTTGCCCGAAATCAGGTGCCCGCCCAAAGTGCTGGCATCCGATTTGCCCCCGACTACATGGGCATGCAGCGTGGGCTCTCCGTTTTTCAAGGCGATGTCGCCGATGAGGGAGAGCACCTCGACCTGGTCGATGACCGGAATCTTCTTGTAGTCCTTCTTCTCCAGATTGAAATAGCCCAAGGTCACTTCGGAAAAGGCGCCGATGGCGGTGACTTGACTGGCGCTCAAACGATTTTCCCTCGCGAAACGAACCAGGCCTTCGACGACTTCATCGCCGGTTTCAAAAATGACCGCGAACATCTTCGGGTTATCGTTGATTTGTTTTGCCTTCATCTTGCGCCCGCTTCTGCGTTTAGTTGTCTTGAGGTCTGGTCAGAAAGGCCTGTCACCATTTTCGAAATGTTTGTCGGATGCGTTTCAGCAGCGACCTTTTGTTTCTGCTCAAGATACGTCCGGCCGCAACTCCCAGCGCCAGTCCTGCTGCAGCCACGGCCACCGGCCGGCGCTGCTCCCCGGGCGTCTGCTCCGGTTTACCGTCGGAGTGACCTACTTCGAAGCCGTCACCCTGTGGAAGCTGCTGTTCGTTCTTCTCTTTGACGCCCGGCGGCGCCGGTTCATTGGATTTGACGAACGGTTTCAATTTGCCCGAGGACTTGGACTTTTCACCTTTGCGCAGCGCCATTTGAATGACCTGCGCGGTATGGAGTGCTTCGATTGGTGAGCTGCCTGATGGATAAAATCCATTTTGTCGCTGGCCCGCTCGAGCCCGCCGAGGATGCCGTTGATTCCGTCTCCGGGATAACCGTAAATGCGCGTGACGCCCCACTCCAAGAAACGCTGAATGAGACAATCGCCGCAGGTCTGGTGCATGAGTTCCCTTTCTCTTGATGGCCGCCTGGCCTGGCGCGCGAATACGACCGGCTGGCGCGAGCGCACCTTGATGTTAACGAATTGTTGTTATGGCGAACTTGAGCTAGAGCCTTGCCAGACGCCTTTGCGCCAGGCGGGTTGGCCGGGACCTTTCTCTGGCGTCGCTTTCGCATCCGCGACAAATCCGGGGGTGCTGCATCCTGCAAGAGGGCGGGGAGAAACGCTTGCAGTTTGCCTGCGTTCGAAGCAATGCTTCGAAGGAACGCGGGCGCTCAGAAAGAATGTTGGTTCATCGCCGCCGCATCCGCATTCTCGTGAGCACGGCAATGGCACATCCGTAGCTCAAGACGCGTCGCATACGGAATCGCCTCGAGTTCTCGGGACCTTCACGGGGCAAATTGGAGAACGGAATGGCTCAGATTTTTCACCCGCGCACAAATACCATTGCACGGGCGGGCATCGCCGCGGTTATGGTCGCGATTTGCGTCTGCGGTTGGGCGCTCTTTGCGGTCTATCGCTCTCCCTATTCGACGGGCGCGCAGATTCCTCTGGAGCAACCGGTGCCCTTCAGCCACGAACATCATGTGTCCGTTCTCGGCATCGACTGTCGCTATTGCCACACCGGCGTTGAGAAGTCTTCGTTTGCCGGAATTCCGCCCACCGAGACCTGCATGACCTGCCACTCGCAATTGTTCACGGACGAACCGATGCTGGCGCCGGTGCGGCGGAGCCTGGCTTCCGGGGAGCCGCTTCGATGGAACCGGGTCAACGACCTGCCGGACTTCGCCTTCTTCGACCACAGCATCCATGTGCAAAAGGGGATTGGCTGCTCGACTTGCCATGGCCCGGTCGATCGCATGCCGCTCATGTGGCAGGCGCACACGCTCTTCATGAAATGGTGTCTCGACTGTCACCGGGACCCGGCGCAGTTCGTTCGCCCGAAGGAGGAAGTGTTCAACATGGATTGGCGTCCGCCGCCCGATCAGCTCGAACGCGGTCGTGAGCTGGTTCGCGACTACAACATTCGCACCGCCCAGTTGACAGACTGCGGCATCTGCCACCGATGAAGGCGCCGGGGGATTTTTCAATGCTGAAAGGCGCCGGGAAACCGAATGCGATCGGGAACGCGGGCCGCGAATACTGGCGCAGCCTGGACGAACTCGCGCAGTCACCCGGGTTTCAGGAATGGCTCGAGCGCGAGTTTCCTTCCGGCGCAAGCGAATGGCTGGATCCGGTAAGCCGGCGCCATTTCTTAAAGCTGGCTGCTGCTTCGCTTGCGCTGGGCGGCTTGACGGCCTGTACGCGGCAGCCGATCGAGAAAATCGTCCCTTACGTGCGGCAGCCCGAGCAATTGGTCCTGGGCCAGCCGCTCCACTTTGCCACCGCGATGCCCTTCTGCGGTTTTGGCCTGGGTCTGATCGTCAAAAGCCGGGAAGGCCGCCCCATCAAAATCGAGGGCAATCCGGACCACCCCTTCAGCCTCGGCGCCACGAATGTGTTCGGGCAAGCCGCGCTCCTGGACCTTTACGATCCGGACCGGTCGCGGTCCGTTCTCCATCGCGGGGAGATCAGCACCTGGCCCGCGCTGCTCTCCGCACTCAATGAGGCGATGCAATCGCAACGGCGCCGGGACGGGGCCGGTTTGCGCATTTTGACGGAGACAGCCACCTCGCCCACAATGGAGGCGCAATTGGGCGTCCTGCTGAATCAGTTTCCCGGGGCTCGCTGGCACGCCTTCGACCCGGTCAATCGCGATGCCGTCCATGCGGGCGCAGAGCTCGCCTTCGGGCGGACGTTCGAACCGCATTATCACTTCGACCGGGCGCAGGTTATTCTCTCGCTGGAATCGGATTTCCTTTTTGCGCATCCGGCGGGGCTTCGTTATGCGCGCCACTTTTCGGAGCGCCGCCGCATCCGCGACGCGGCAAGCGCGACCATGAATCGTCTCTACGTGATCGAAAGCACGCCTTCGATCACAGGCGCGATGGCAGACCACCGCCTGCCGGCGCGATCGAGTGATGTGCCAGAACTCGTCCTGGCCCTGGCGCGGAAAGTGGGTGCGGCGATTCCGGACGGGGAGGCGAGGTTGCATCCGGAAAGGGACGAATGGATTGCGGCTGTGGCGCGGGACCTTTCGGACAACCGCGGTTCCGGCATCGTGATCGCGGGTGAATCGCAACCCGCCGCTGTGCACGCGCTGGTGCATCACATCAATCATGCGCTCGGCAATTCCGGGCAGACTGTGGATTTCACCGATTTGCCTGGCGCCGGGCCGGCCGATCATCTCGCCTCACTCCGTCGGCTGACGGAAGAGATCGAGGCCGGGGAAGTGGACATGCTGGTGATTCCGGGCGGGAATCCGGTCTTTACCGCTCCGGTGGACTTCCGCTTTGGCGAGCGGCTGGCCCGAGTCCCGATGGCGGTCCATCTGGGTGTGGACTTCAATGAAACCTCGGCGCTCTGCCAATGGCACATTCCGCAGACCCATTTTCTGGAACAGTGGAGCGATCTTCGCGCCTTCGACGGCACCGTTTCCATTGTCCAGCCGCTGATCGAACCGCTTTACGGCAGCAAGACAGCTCACGAGGTTCTGGAGGCCATGATCGAACAGCCGGTTGGCAGCGATTACGAGATCGTGCGGGGCTTTTGGCGCGCGCGCGGAGGCTGGGAAAACTTCGATCAGGCATGGCGAAAGGCCTTGCGGGACGGCGTCGTGGCCGAAACTGCTTTCCCGAAAAAGGTCCCTGAGCCGCAGCCGCCGGGAGAATGGGTTCATGCTCCGGACGGTTATGCTGCCAGGCTCTATCGAGGGGCAGAGGCGTCTCAAGGGTCGATGGTCGAGATCGTTTTCCGCCCGGACCCAACCATCTGGGACGGCCAATATGCCAACAACGGCTGGCTGCAGGAACTTCCCAAGCCAATCACAAAACTGACCTGGGATAATGCAGCGCTGATCAGTCCGAACCTGGCGTCGGAACATCGATTGAGCAACGGCGACATGGTTCAACTTCAAACCGGCGATTACGTGTTGACGATGCCGGTTTGGATTGTTCCCGGGCAGGCGGAAAACACGGTAACACTTCATCTCGGATACGGCCGTCAGCAAGTCGGCCGGGTTGGAAACGGAACCGGCTTTGACGTTTCGCTTTTGCGCAGTTCGAACGGTTTCTGGACTATTCCCGAGGCCATCCTCGTCAGAACGCCGCGACGCCATCCTTTGGTCAGCACGCAGCTTCATCACAATGTCCATGGAGAGGAACGGCAGATACTTCGCTTGGGCACGCTCGATCAGTTCCGGTCCGAACCGGATTTTGTGAAGCAGAGTTCCGAATCGCCTCCGCAAGAGGAAACGCTCTACAACCCGGA
>CAZCUL010000607.1:0-3661 GCA_964501475.1 uncultured Verrucomicrobiota bacterium
GTTTGCCAGCAGAATTCACCGATATCGCGGGGCTAACCGGCCTTCGCTGCGCAATGCCAGCGAAAGCCAGGAAGTTTGCGCGCAAGAAGCATCAAAAGATAAAAAAGCTGCGCGGGTTGAAAGATCAGTCCCGCCGCGAACGTATTACATCCTCAGAGACTCGAATAAACGCACTCCGCCCGCTCGGCGGCGAGCAGCGCGGGTGCATTGAAGCAGCGTGATAGCGGGCCTCCGCCGTCTATTCGCGTTGCAAACCCGTCCGAACGGCAACGTCGCTATGGCTCGAGTGCTGGTTATTGATGACGATGCGGAAATGCGCAGCATGTTGCGGCAACTGCTTGATGAGCAGGGGCACGACGTGATCGAGGCCCGCGACGGCAAACGCGGCAGCGAACTTTACGCAACGCACGCCATTGATGTCGTTATTACCGACATCTTCATGCCGGACAAGGATGGCCTGGAAACCATCGTGGACCTTCGGAAACAATTTCCAGACGCGAAGATTATTGCGATTTCAGGCCAGCTATCGAGGCACAACATGCTCCCAGTTGCCACAGCGCTTGGCGCATGTCGGACCATCGCCAAGCCTTTCCAACCCCAGGAACTCATCGAAGCCGTGTGGGAAGTCCTTTCGCGAGATTGAGTTTCGCTCCTCCTGAACGAGGCCGAAGCCTGACGTCCCGCCGCATCCGCCGCAGCGAGCCTTCAGCCGCGAAGCTATTTGGGGGTCGAGGCACCGGTTGAAGAGCGCTTCACGGCCAGAGCCTTAAGAATAAGCGCTTCCACTTCGGTGAGACTCCGCTGCGAACCGTCCGCCAGGCCCGCAGCCAAACCGCTGGCATAGGCGGTTGCAGCCGACGTTCCCATGATCAAAAACGGCCGGCCGTTATGGATGACCAGTGAAGAGCCCGGCGCAATCAAGTCCACGAACTCCCCATAATTTGCGTAAGGCGCAATATTTCCCGAGCGATCACCCGCCGTCACGGCGATGACTTCCGGGTAAGCCGCGGGGAATTGCGGCGCGGGCACCGGTTCATTGCCAGCCGCCGCGAAGAACCTCACCCCTTGCTCGCGCCCGCTTTGAATCACATCGTGAAGGACACTCCCCCCGCCGGCGCTGCTCAGACTCAGGTTGATAATCGTGGCGCCGCGATTGATTGCCTCGTAAATGCCCAAAGCCACGTCGAAGGTCGAACTGCTGGCTTTGTTGCCATAGATATCAACAGGTAAAACGCGCACACGGGAGCCGTCATCACCGTCCAACGCCGATTGCAAGCCGCGCAAAATCGTTTCAAACATCGCAGAACCGTGGGAGGGATAAAGATCGTTTGACGTCGCTTCACCGGCCAGGGAAATCCCTGAAAGGAGGAAATCATCGAGCGCGGTTCCCTGCCGTTGCACGGCTGTATCAATCAACCCGATGATCAATTGATCACCGCCACCGATCGCTTTGGGACGCAAGGAGAGAGGGCCAGCCGAACTGAAAGTGAGGCTCTGCGCAGCCGGCGGGCGGAAGACAGGATAGTTGAAATCGACTGACTCGACGTCGTCGTTTGCACTGAGGCGTTCCCGGGCGCGACGGGCTGCCTCTTCATCCTCGAATTCGAGGCGATAAGTGCGCAGCTTGTCAATCCGCCCGGTTACTTTGGCTCCCAATTGCCGCGCCAATTCGTCGATATCCGCGCCGGGCTTGAGAGTGACGACCAGCTCGTTGGGAATGGGTTTGGCCTCTTCCGGTTCTTTCTTTGCCTGGACGAGTTGAGTGGCCTCCTGGACCGAGGTTCGAAAAACAAAAAGCTTGGGCGCCCCTTCGCTCTGCGGCACCAGGGCAAAACTCAAATCTCCAAGGAGGAGGCGGAGTGCGTCACCGGGAATCTTGTGTTTGAACTTGGTGGAAACGGTGTGCTTTGTCTCCGGCTCGACATAGATGCGCCAGCCTGTTGCGGCTGCGATGTTTTCCAACAAACGGGACAAGCTCCAGGCTGCGATCTCCGCATCCACGCGGTCACTGTCGGAGTGCCAGATCAGGGAATCACCGGCCTGGGCGACGGTCGCCGAGAGCGCGCAAAATACAAGCAAGGCCGCAATTACGGCGCGACCTCTCTGCCAAAGCCGATCAATCATATCAGGAAACCACCATACCCGAACTTAAACTCCATGGCGATCAAAAGGTTTCATCCGGGTAACCCGACCGATTCAAGAACTCCTGCTCCATTACGCCTTCTACATTGGATTCGATTGCTTGAGCAGATATTCGATGTTTGGATTGAGCCGATGACCAAGCCGCCCAACCAGGGCGCTCCAACAGTTCGAGATTTGAACCGAACCAAACACCGGCCCGACTTCTCCGGATCAAACATTTTATGACACTTTTCATCCTCTCTTGTGTGATGGTGGTTGCGGTCTCGTTCTTTTGCTCCCTGCTCGAGGCCTCGCTCCTGAGCCTGGATGACATTCACCTGGAAACCAAACGCCGCGAGGGGCATTCCCATGCGGCCATCTGGCAGAAGATGAAACGGCGGATCGACCGGCCCATCGCCGCCATCCTCATCCTCAATACCGTGGCCCACACCGGCGGCGCCACCGTCGCGGGCAGCGCCTTCGACGAGATTTACGGCGACGAATGGATCTGGCTCTTTTCCCTCATCTTCACGGTGGTGGTGTTGATCGGCACCGAAATCATCCCCAAGGTGATCGGCGTCAATTTCGCCGAGCAACTCGCCACCGTGCTGGCGCGGCCCCTGGCGTTCATGACCGTCGCCCTCACGCCGTTCATCGCGGTGACCGACTGGGTCGCCCGGCCGTTCAAACGGAAAGGCGGCAAGCGCCGGCTCACCCTGGCCGACCTGCGCACGATGGCGGATCTGGCGCGATCGGAACGGTTGATCGGCGCGGAGGAGGAGAAGATCATCATTAACGCCACCAAACTGCGGACAGCGACGGTCTCGGAAGTCATGGTGCCCCGCGACCGCATCGTGATGTTTGACGCGCGCCAGTCCAACATCGCGAACTTTGAGATCGCCGCCTCCGCGCTGCACACGCGCTACCCGGTCAGTCAGGACGGCACCGTCGAGGGCGTCACTGGCTACCTGAACTTCAAGGAGATTGTCGCCATGATGCCCAGCCGGCGCGAGGCGCAGATTGAACCCTTCATCCGTCCCCTCTTCCGAATTCGCGCGGATGCCAGCCTTAACAACGCCCTGCGGACACTGCTTGCCCGCTGCGAACACATGGCTCTGGTCGAGGACCGCGAGCGCCGCGTCGTCGGACTCGTGACCCTGGAGGACCTGCTCGAAGAGATTGTGGGCGATTTGACGGACGAGTTCGACTGGATGCCCGAGGAGATTTTTCAGGTCGCCGACCGGCGCTGGAAGATCGGTGGCGGCGCGAAGATGTCCGAGGTGGTCAACCGCACGGGGATTAAGGATGTCGATGGAGATACTTCCCTGCCCTTGTCCGACTGGCTGCGCAGCCGTCTCGGCCGCGACCCAGCCACTGGAGACGTTGTCATCGCCGGAGCGGGCCGCTTCACTGTCATTCAAACACGCCGCCACAAGGCGCATCGGGTTCTGATCGAGAAGGCCTGACAACCTGTCTGAATCTCAACGGCGCGACGACTTCGCAATGCAGATGCTTCTTTTTCAGGTGGCGGTAAATGACA
>CAZCUL010000608.1:0-8050 GCA_964501475.1 uncultured Verrucomicrobiota bacterium
CTGGGGAGGGAGGGCGGGGACTCTCCCTATCCTTGGGGGTGGTCGCTCCGATCTCCGGTATAGGAGGGAGGCGGGGGAGGGTTGGTAGGGGGCCGCTCCCTCTCTTTACCAGCCAATAGATAAAGCCGCCTGTCAAAGGCGGCGCCGAAAAAAAGAATGATTCGGAAGAAACCGAGGAGACATGGGCACCAAGGCGTGAAGGTCCGCGATTTCTTCTCAGCACCATGTACCGAGGAGCAGATTAAGGCGTGAATCCGAGGGAAGGGCTCTACTGAGCCATAAAAACTGGTTCGCATAATAGTTATAAAACGAACTTCCCTCGTCGAGGTCGCAAAACAGACAGAATTTTCAAAATCCTCGCTGACGAAAATTTGATGCGGGGTTTCGCCTAGGCTGGATTCTCAACGGTGGAGTGGTGGTCGGCTCGGGTCGCACTTCGCCTTCCGGGCCATAACTGATCGACTGCCGGTTTCGCAAAGAAGCCCAACACGGAAAATTGAAGTGTCAAGAGCTCCCGGTCCGCGCGATAACCCGGCCGATTCGAGAGATAATGACTCGCGAACTAAAGCAATTTTCGGAATTCCTCTTCGGATAATCCTGCCTGTTACGGTTTAACGATTTAGGGGTTTTGTTTTTTTGCTTGGCATCGCTGGCCATCGCTTCATACAGTGGAGGTGTTCAGGCGACGAACGTTTCTTCAGCGGGGTTCCCCAACCCCCACCTCCTTGGCGTCGTCGTCTGAACCTTTCAGCTCTCGCAGTGTCGAGGGGTTAGCAAAAAAAGGCGACCCCGTTAAGGATCGCCGTGTGTTACCCGTCTGACGCTGGCCGTGTTTTTTTATTCATTCATGGGCGCCTCTTGCGGGCTTCCTGTCGACGGGTAAGATGTTGCCATCAGAATCCGCCACTAGGCAGACCCGTTCAGACCCCAGCCCATAATCTTCAAGGACGCTGCCCCCACCAGCGTCACTTGCCGCCAACCCAGCGCCATAGATCGTGGAGAAGAGCCGCGCCTCCGGATATTCAGAACTCCAGCAACGCGTGCCACTCAAGAAATGTCCAGCCTCGTTCAGCACGACGTATCGCTTCATTTGACCTCCATTGAATTGCTGGCGAGCCCGAACAAATCTCCAAGATCGTCAGGACTGCAGTCCGTCGGTTGTTTCCTGTTTGGCAGCTTCACCCATCTGATGAAACAATGGGGTGCAATTCTCGCGAGCACGTTTTGCGCGCACTGCACGCCGGCGTCGTCTCCGTCAAAGAACAGAATGATTTTGCCTTCCGGCCCGACAGCATTTACAAGGAGCGTTTCTTGAGCGAGAGACAAGCTGCTGCCCATAATGGACACAACTTTCCGGATGCCGGCTTGCCAAAGCCACATGCAATCAATCGGCCCCTCGACAACCACCAAGGGTATTGCGGCATTCTCCGCGGCCGCCCGGTGGAGGTTAAAAACCTCAAGCGATTTCCGAAACCCTTTCGGTAGTTTATACCTTCCCTGCCCCGATGGCGGCTCACCCGGCCAGCGGCCAACGTAAGCAACGAGCTCGCCGTGGACGTTGTGAATCGGAATCGCAATCCGGCCGGCCATAGTTCCCTTACTGCAGTAACCGAGGCCAAACGCGGTGATTGTTTCCGCGGAGAGTTTCCGCTCTGCAAGATACGGATGCGCAGGTTCCAAATGTTTAAGCTCAAACCCAAGCGGTTTGTTCTCTCCCCCCTCCCCTTCCTCGCTCTCAGGTTTTTCCCCACTGGTGATCGGCTGTTTCGCCGGTTGCGGTGCTGTCGGTTTCGGTTCTTCCTTATGTTCCCCACATTCTGCTTCGGGCGTTGTGGTAAGACCGAACCACTCTTGAATAAGAAGTGCCGCGTCACGAAACCCAATCCCCTCTTTGAGAGCAACAAAGTCAATGATGTTGCCACCACGCTTGCATTTCCCGAAGCAGTTCCAACAATTCTTGCTCACGGACACTCGAAACTGCGTCTTGTTGTGCCCGCCATGGATCGGACAGGCACCGGAGAGACTATCTCCCGATTGGCGAAGGGTGGTTCTGAGCCCGTAGCGGTCAAGAATCTGAACCATCGACACCGCCTGCTTGAGGGCTTTGTAATCGACGAACTTGGACATAATGCTCCTTTCGTAGGTTAGTGAAATGAACCTCCACTCACCAGTATCCACGAAATGGCAGCCCCGTAAAGGGGACCAATGTCCGTCTGTTGAGATCTTGCTTCGCGCCTTTGGATTACGCCAGCCCCAGTTCGATCAATCGGTCGGCTCGGCTAAAAATGCGTGACAAGACCTCGGAGTATCAACGCCCAAGAGAAAAGCATTCTCGTCCACCGCGCTTTGAGCATTCGATGAGCCCGCGGAGCTGACGTAAAGGCTAGCATCGCTAGAATGCGATACCTTGAACGGAGTTTTTTCGAAAGTTTGGGGAAAAGTGGAAGAGCCAGGTTAGGAGGATCGGCTTCGTCATGCTGCCCACTCCAGCGAATAAATCTTCGGTGTCCCTGACTCTATGTTAGTGTCCGAAAGCTGTGCTTAAAATATCTCGTGCGTTTGTCGGTGTCAAAAACTTTTAGTGGAAATCGCATGGGAAGCGTGGTTTATCCCCACCACGGAGTTGCGAGGAACGTCATATAATCGGAAGAGCTCCCTCGGGTTTCAGATCCAGCCTCTTATTACCTTGCCGGCTCCATCAACAAAGGCATGTCGGCAATTACACTCGACGCACCGCGTCGATCGAAGCACGAATTGAAAGGACACACGATTTGCGCTTCCGTGTTTGGAGTAGGGGCTGGCTTTGGAATCATGAGCCCCCCTATTTACATTGGCGTTCGAGGCGGCAGTTGGCAGGACGGCGCTTTTGGCTTGTCCGTAGACGACGCCAAGCATCACGTTCTGTTGGCGGGCAAGACCGGGAGTGGTAAGTCGACTTTGTTGCGCAACATTCTGGTTCAGCATATCGAGGCTGGTCACGGCGTCGGACTTCTGGATCCACACGGGGACGTGGCCGAAGAGCTTCTCGACTTCATCCCTCCGTGGCGAACCGACCACGTTGCGTATTTCAACGCTACAGACCGGGAATTTCCTTTCGGCCTCAACGTCCTGGCCAAAGCGCCGGCGGATGATCGACACCGCATCACGTCCGGAATCGTCAGCGCCTTTAAGAGCATTTGGCGGGAGAGCTGGGGCCCGCGGCTCGAATACATCCTCTCGAACGCGCTCAGCGCTCTCCTTGACTGCGAAAACGCCAGTCTCCTCGGCCTCGTAAAGATTTTCCACGACGACCGCTACCGGCATTGGGTCATCCGCCAGGTGAAAGATCCCCTCGTCCGGGCCTTCTGGATTCATGAATTTGAGCGCTATGACACCCGCTTTCGTCAGGAAGCGATTGCACCGATTCAAAATAAGGTCGGGCAGTTTCTGATGAACGCCCCGGTTCGGAACATCCTCGGCCAAGTGGGAACGAAGCTCGACTTCCGCTTCATGATGGATGAACGCCGAATTTTTATCGCAAACCTGTCGAAAGGAATCATTGGCGAAGACAAAGCAAATCTCCTTGGTTCACTTCTCGTCTCGCAGTTCCAATTAGCGGCTCTCTCTCGCGCCAATATGGCCGCGAACAAACGCGAGACCTTCTTTCTGGTGATCGATGAGTTTTCAAATTTCAGCACCGACTCCTTTGCCTCGATTCTCAGTGAATCGAGAAAATACGGCCTTGCCCTAACGCTTGCGGCGCAATTCACCGAGCAATTGACGCCTGAAATCCGCCAAGCCGTCTTTGGCAATGTCGGAACCCTTATCACCTTCCGCATCGGTCACCAAGACGCCAAGATTTTCGAGGCAGAGTTCGGCCATACTTACCCCGCCGACGCCTTTGTGAATCTCCCGAATCACGAAATTCTGATCCGTCTTCAATCAAACGGCGTTGCTCTTGAGCCGTTTCAGGCGAAGACCTTCCCGCCTTCGGGTGAACGTCACGGCCGTCGCGAGCACGTCATCCGGCGCTCAAGAGAGCGCTTTACGGCCCCGCGCCGTGAGGTCAAAGGCAAAATCGAGCGCTGGCTTAATCATTGGGAATAGCATGGCGAGAAACTCCAATCATAAAAAGAGTCCTCCTCCGATAAGGCTCACCGAGCGGGATATCGAAATTCTCGGGGCCATCGAGCAACACCGCTTCCTGAGTTCCCGTCACGTCTCGGCGCTCATTCTTGGCAGTCCCGAACGCCTCGTTCGGCGCCTGGCGCTTCTCCGTCGCCATGGCTATATCGAGCGCTATTTCTCCCGCCGGCATACTGAATCCCGAGGCGGGTCGGCACCTTTTATCTACGGACTTGCCCTTTTGGGCGCAAACATTCTGCGGGAAGAGGGTCTGCGGCGCGAAGGCCGGGCAAAGTGGCTCTCCGAATCGCGCCTCATGCGCGGCGAATCGATCGCTCATGCCTTGATGATTAGCGACATTTTAGTGGCTCTACAGAGCGGTTGCCGTGGCAAAGGGGTTAAGTTCATCTCCCCGCGAGACATCCAACTGGAAGCCTTCGGCCACGAATCGAAGCGCTTTTCCTGGCGTGTCAGCACTGAACACGACCGCGCGCCGGTTCACCTCGCCATGGTGCCGGACGAAGTCTTCGCCCTCGAAGATTGCTCGTCCTCTTCTTCTGCTAGCCGCACATACTTTCTTCTCGAAGCAGACCGCGGAACTATGCCCGTGGTTCGCCGTAATTTGTCCCAAACCTCAATTTTCCGGAAACTGGTTGGATACTACGCCACTTGGCGGCAGGGCCTCCACCGAGCGAAGTTCGGCTTTAGCCGAATACGTGTTTTGACCGTAACGGCAAGCCGGGCACGGTTGGATCACATCGTTGAGGTAAGCCAGTCCTTGAACCAGGGCAAAGGCTCCGGGCTTTTCGTCTTTGCGGACATCGCGGCGCTTCGGCGACACGATATCCTCAGCGCCGCGATGGCTTCTGGCCGGGTTGGCGAGAAGACCTCGCTTGTGCGCCCAACCAGTCGTTCCAGGCAGACGCCTTGGAGCAAGTCCAACTGTTCTAAACCCGTTCCCCCACGTGTCGGCAGGCGATAGCCGGTGCGGCCGACTCAACGGGTTTTGGTGCAGGCGCAAGCGATAGCGCAGTCGCCAAACCCGATAGCCGATAGGAAAACCCGTTGAGTCGGGCGCGAGCCCGGACACGTGGGGGAACCTGTAGTGTAAAGCCTGGTAAGGCTAAAACAGTCGTCTAAAGGACAAGTTACCCGTCAGATTCAAGATTTTGAATCTGTGGGGTAAACTGTGCGGCGTCGATAGACAAAAATAGCCGCAAGCTACGCGGTTGTTTTTAGCTGTATTACGGCCAACCCATGCTTTGTCCGGTTCGCAGGAAAATTTGGCCGGAGTTGCCGGCGGTCGTGTTCGTCGCCTTCCTTATTTCAAAAGCGAAAAAGGCGATAGAGCGGAAGCCGCTAAAAAGTAATCGTCGGCAACCCCGTCGTCTCGGGCCATCTCAATTCAGGCGAGTTACTCTCCCTCTCGCTGAACTGAAGCCATAGCGTTTGTTCTGCAACTTCAACGCGAAGTAATCCCCTCTCCGGTTGCGATCCTGTCTTGCGTCTATCGTTGCTTTGTAAATTAGTGTTCATGCTTCGATTATCTCACATTGAGTAAATCCTCCCAATCGACAGCCTTCACTCGCCGCCTTGGTCGTGGAATCGATAATGGTCGGTTCCAAAGCGATTCGTTTTACATCACAACGTCGCTGCCATTTTTCTCCTTCTTTACGGTTCTTAAACATTCTTCGAAACACTGTGTATTCTTAATCTGAGTATTCTTATATAGAATGAAGTAAGCCCGCTTACCTCTAGAAGTCGGTTGGCTTACTTCTAGAGGTAAACCTATTTACCTCTGGGCGTGAATGGCCTGGTTTCGCTTGGTTTTTGCGGCCTGACCTGAAAGTGAATGGTGTAGACATTGGTCTTGCCTTGCCCCCGGCGGTGGACACTCAAAGCTCCGACTTTTTCGAGTTCCGCAATCAACTGCGTGACACGCGGTCGGGTTACCCCCATGTCTTCTGAAAGTCGGTCTTGTCCTGGAAAACAAAAATCATTGTTCCACGCATAACTCAAAAACATGGCGTAGGTAACTTTAGCACCCATGGATAAATCGGGGTCCCTCAAAATGAAATTGGGGATCTGAGTAAACCCTCCCCGAACGACCGGATCGAGGGTGTCTAACTCAATATTCTTTTCACGCACAGCCTCACCGATATGCTTCATGGCTCTTCAAGTATCCCACAGTTTCTCTTCGCGTACTCTGTGGAAAACCTTGTTGGGTTCTGTCCGCTAAAAGTTTCGCGGCCGCACACTCGTCTTAAAATCGCACCTGGGGACAACCAATTTGTTGTTTTGCGCGGAACCGCTACAATAGGCTCACTTCAATGCCCCCTCAAAATCCTTCAGAAGAATTCGGAAACCTTCGGAAAGATTCGGAGGCCTTCCGCAAGGTTCCGCACAGTTCGGAAACGTTCCGCAACCGTCCGAATGATTCGGCAACCTTCCGAAGCCTTCGGAACGTTTCGGAACGAAACGAAAATCACACGCTTTCGGTGAGAGAAGTTGCGCGGATGTTCGAAAATGCTGGTGTCGCCCGGACGGAGCGGAGCATTGTGAATTGGTGTCAACCAAACAAACAGGGAATGACTCGGCTCGACTCCTACTTCGACACGAACGAAAACAAATATTTCATTACTCCTCAAAGTGTAGAACTCGCAATTGCCGAGGAAAAAGCAAAGGCGAAGAAGGATTCGGAAGCTCCAACCGAAGTTCGGAAGCCCCAACAATCAGAGGAGCGAGGAGAATCCAGGTTTGAGGATGCTGAAGATGAGTGGGCGAAAGTAAGGAGTCTCAAGCAGGAGATTATAGATCTGACCATCATGAACAAAGGGAAGGATTACTTCATCGAGGAGCTTCGGAAAGAAAGGGAGAGGTTTGCGGAAGAGCGCGAAGGATTCATTCAGAGAATGATCGGAGACAGCAGAAAAATAGGGGAGCTTGAGACGCGACTGCTTCAACTCGGTGAAGGGATCAGACCGGCCGCTCCGGGCGACGATTCGGCACCCGACGATGAATCGACGGAAGCGCTTCTGGGATCATAACGCCTCTGCTCTTGACACGCCGAAACTGTTGATATCTCTTGTGCAACCGTGAACGCAATTATTTTCGCCCGTCCGGAACCCGAGTTCGCCCGTGCCATCGAACATTTAACCGCATTTCTGGACCGCTTTAAGTGGCAGGACAACGTTCACGGAAAGATTTGGCTCAATCAAGTCGAGAAGGACATTATTGACACTCCCGAATTTCAGCGTTTGTTTAACATTCGGCAACTGGGATTCATAGAGAAAGTGTTTCGGGGAGCGACGCACACACGAGGCAGCCATTCTGTCGGCGCGTGCTGGGTCGCCAAATTCCTTACAGAAACGATTAGCAAAAATTCAGCTCGGATCCAACGTGATCGGAAGGACAACCACGATTATCGGATTTCATTTTCGGAATCGGTCATAATTTCGTTAGCAGCCTTGTTGCATGATCTGCCACATGGCCCTTTCTCTCATGATATTGAAATCAAGCGTCATCAGGTCACAGAAGATGGTAAAAAGTTTGATGGAATTGGCAGATATCCCAAGCACGATGACTGGCGGCAAAATCCAGCCCTATATGTGGCACTGCTTGAACCAGAAGTTTCAGGAATTGCTCGTGTTCTCCGGGCTTATTCGCCATATTTCTTCGAATTACTGAGAAAGGAATCGGAATTAGTTCCACGTTTGGCTGAGCTGGTGAACGTGCTCTCTCAATGGGAGACGGCTGCTGAAAAGCTACTTCCGGAACTGGTCTTCCACTTGCTCATCTTTGAGAAAGCATCGGATGCGGGCACGCATAAGATGTTAGTTGCCACTGACTTTGACAATAAGGCCGTAGAATGGAGCCTCTGCTCTGATGGTAATGAGCAACTACAAAAGCAACTGCACCGTATATGGTACCAACCATTTAGACATGA
>CAZCUL010000609.1:0-9469 GCA_964501475.1 uncultured Verrucomicrobiota bacterium
CCGTCAACTGCAATCCAAAGATCACGGAGTCGAGCACAGTAAAGCCGTCGGAAGCATGCAGGATGGCGCGCTCACCGTCGTTGTTGAGGCCAAAGCCGGCGTGAAAACCTGGCGCATTAGTGTTGTCGTCGCACCACACCAGCAGATAAGCCCCGGGAGCGAGCAGAGTATTCGGAGGAAAAATGAACTTCCTTGGCTGAAGAGGATTATCGGTCAATCCCATCCCGGCCAGGTTCACCGTGGCGCCCGAGGTGTTGTAAAGCTCGATGTAATCCGGGAAATCATCGCCGTTGTCGGCCGCCTCCTGATTGTCCGCCAGCACTTCATTAATGACCACCTGGGAACGCGCGGACCACGAGGAGAACGCGATAAACCCGGCGACGGCAAATACCAACCAACGGCCGAAGCCGCTCCGATACAAAGAGACACTTACTTTCATTGCAGGCGTTTGTTAGACCATTAGATACATCAAAATCCCGATTCTGCAAATCGGACCGTCTGGCTGGCCGGCTTCCCGCTGAAAGAAGAAAATTCTGCAAGGTTTGCCGCTTGAACCGTCGGTTGAGTGAACGAACAGAACGATGTCTGGCCACCAACAACCAACCATGCTATCCGTTTTCACCCATGAAATCCGTGCTGGCGTATTCGGTCCTCGTGCTCTCGGCTCTTCTGACCTCCGGTTTTGCAGGCGATATCGGAAGCCCGCCGAGGGAGGAGATTTTAGAGAGGATGGTCGAGCGGTCACAACAGGCCGACAAGGAGCATAGGACCCGAAGGCTCACTTACCTGAAGCTTTATGTGATGGAGGAGATGAGCGACAAAGGCAAAGTAAAGAGCCGGGAAGCCAAACTCTACGAGGTGCATTTGGACCAGGGCCGGGTCGCCATGAAGCTCCTCGAGGTAAATGATGCGGCGGCTTCGCTGACGCAGGTTCGCCAGGATGCTTCCGAGTCATCCGACCTTGATTCGAAGGAAGCCAAAGCTCCGAAGGGTGAAGAGCGTTCCGTCGCCTTGACCAGCGGCCTGATTGAACAGTACCGGTTTACCGTGGCGGGACGAGACCGGGTGAACGGCCGGCTCGCTTATGAACTGGCTTTTGAGGCCAAAGACAATCTTCCGGCGAGAGACATGCGGGAGCGGTTTTTGCGCGCGCTGACCGGACGTGTCTGGGTGGATGCGGAGGATTTCGACGTTGTCCGGGCGCAAGTGCATCTGCGGTCGCCGGTGACTTTGTGGGGTGGCGTGCTCGGAGCCTTGAAGCGCTTCGATTATTCCCTGGAACGTGTCCGGCTTGAGGATGGCACCTGGTTCAACCGGGTTTCGCATGGAGATTTTGAGTTACGAAAGCTCATTTTTTCGCGCCACTTCCGGACTCATTCCGAATGGGGTGTTCCCGCGCCGGCGAGGTAGATTTGCGCGCAAGAGAGACTCCACTCATGCAAGTCTGTTCAGCGATGCCAGCCGACTATCCGCCCGGCGGTTTTCTTGGCGGCGAACAACACCCATGAAAGGGTCTCGCGCAAAGCCATGGTCGTCTTTCTAAATGGGCGGTTTGTCCCTGAGGGCGAAGCGACCGTCTCGGTCTTCGATCGCAGCTTTCTTTACGGAGACGGCTTGTTTGAAACCGTGCGGGTTCTCCATGGCAGGCCTTTCCGCTGGGGCATTCATTTGGAACGACTCAGGCGTGGAGTGGCCTTTCTCAAGATGCCGGTGGAAATCGGCGCCAAGGAACTTGAAGACGCTGCGGTGGAGTTGATCCGTCTAAATCATCTGCCCGACTCGATTCTGCGCTTAACCGTTTCGCGCGGGGCCGGGCAACGCGGCTATTCACCGGCAAGCGCGGCCAATCCGACCACTGTAATGACGTTGCATCCGGCGCCCGGGGTGAACGCGACTGCGCCGGGCTGGAAGGTTATTAGATCGTCGCTGCTTCTGCCTCCGGGCGCGCCGCTCTCGGCCTTTAAGACGTGCAGCCGGCTGACGCAAGTGATGGCGCGAGCGGAGGCGGACTCTCGCGGGGCCGACGAGGCGCTGCTGTTTAACGCGGACGGTCAATTGACCGAGGGGGCAGCCAGCAACCTCTTTTGGGCGGCTGCGGGTGTGGTTCATACTCCGCCTTTGGCCGCGGGAGCTTTGCCTGGTGTTACACGGGCGGCGGTCGAAGAATTGTGCGCGCGCCTCGGGCTGACCATTCGCGAGACCTGGGCCGACTCGTTGCAGCCTCTGTTTGACGCGGAGGGAGTATTCCTTTCACTGAGCAGCGTGGGAATTGCCGAGGTTGTGGAACTCGAGGGCAAGCCGCTTGGGCGGGCATCATTAGTGACGCAATTGCATCGGGAGTATTGGGCGCTTGTTTCTTCGGAATGCGGTCTTGACCGCCTTGTCGGCGACCGCTAGCTTCTTCGCCATGATCGATCAGATTCGGCAGGTGACACTGGCAGTCGTCGTCGTTGTAAGCGGCGCGGCCGCAGGCGCTTGTCGAGCTTGACCTGTTTTTCGACAAGAACCCACGGCTGGAAACGGTCGTGGGTCTTTTTATGGGCCCGGGACCGGACCGCCAGCCGGACAAACAAGTTCATATGAGCCAAACCAGTTCCTTAAACCAAATTGCGCACACCAGCGAACGGGCCGAAGTGGGTCCCACCATGCAGGGCAGCGACATCCTGGTGGCCTGCCTCGAGCGCGAGGGAGTCGAGGCCATCTTTGCTTATCCTGGTGGCGCAAGCATGGAGTTTCATCAATCTCTGACACGGTCGAAACGCATTCGCACCATTCTGCCGCGACATGAGCAGGGGGGAGCTTTTGCGGCGGACGGATACGCTCGGGCGACCGGCAAGGCTGGGGTGTGCATGGCGACAAGCGGCCCCGGAGCGACGAATCTGGTTACGGGGCTGGCGGACGCCTTCATGGACTCTGTACCGGTCATTGCCATCACTGGCCAGGTGCCGCAAGCCATGATTGGCAAAGGGGCTTTTCAGGAAACCGACTTTTACGGGATGACTCTGCCGGTGGTGAAACACAGTTACCTGGTTACCGACGTCAACGACATTCCGCGCATCGTTAAAGAAGCATTTTATATCGCATGCACGGGCCGCCCCGGACCCGTTGTGATCGACGTTCCGAAGAACATCCAGCAAGCCCGCACCCAGCCGGTTTTTCCGAAAGAGGTTCACTTGCGCGGCTACGATCCGGATCGCCGGGCCAGCGAGATTGAGCTGAACGAAATCATCGGTTTGATCGAAAAGTCGGAGCGGCCGGTTCTCTACGTGGGCGGAGGGATCATTACGGGAAACGCGAGCGAGGCTTTGCGCCGGTTTGCCGAGGCAACCGGCATTCCCGTCACCTCGACCATCATGGGTTGCGGCGCATTTCCGGAGGACCATCCGCTGTCGTTGCGCTGGCTGGGCATGCACGGGACGGCTTACGCCAATTGGGCTGTGAGCGGCGAATTCCGCAAAGAGCAGAAAGACGGGCAGGAGGTAACAATCCAGGTTGTGCCGGGAGCCGATTTATTGCTGGCTTTCGGGGTGCGTTTCGATGATCGCGTCACAGGCAAGATCGAGAAATTCTGTGAAAGCGGAACCATCGTCCACATCGATATCGATCCTTCCGAGTTGAACAAGAACAAGCCGGCCCAGTTGCCGATCATCAGCGACATCAAGTATGCGCTGGAACGATTGACTGCGATGGTGGAACGGCGGCCCATTCAGAAAAAGTTTACAGCCTGGCAGAAGCAGGTGGGCGAGTGGAAAGCCAAGGCTCCGCTGCGGTATCGCGTCACCGACGAGGTATTGAAATCGCGGCACATGCAGGATCACCTTCAAGGCAAGGAAGCAGAGATCATTTTGCCGCAGATGGTGGTCGAGCTGCTCTATGAGCTCACCAGGGGAGAGGCGATTCTGACCACGGGCGTCGGCCAGCACCAGATGTGGGCCGGACAATATTATCGTTTCAAATATCCGCGCCAGTTTCTGACCAGCGCCGGCCTGGGCGCGATGGGTTACGGGTATCCGGCCGCGCTGGGGGCCAAGGTTGCCTGTCCCGACAAACAGGTTGTGGATATCGATGGCGACGGTTCTTTCCTGATGAATATTCAGGAACTGGCCACGGCCCACATTGAGAAGATTGCCGCGAAAGCGATCATTCTGAACAACCAGCACCTCGGCATGGTGGTGCAGTGGGAAGACCGTTTTTACAAAGGGAATCGAGCGCACACCTACCTGGGCGATCCGGAAAACGTGAAGCAGATTTATCCGGATTACGTTGCTCTGGCGAAGGGTTTCAATGTGCCGGGCGAACGCGTCATGTTCAGAAAGGATTTGCGCCCTGCCATGGAACGCATGCTCGATTCCGGGGAGCCCTATGTCCTCGACGTGATCACGCCCTATACGGAACACGTGCTGCCATTCATTCCCAGCGGCAGGACGGTTGCCGAGATGATTTGGGAGCAGTAAAACGCTCCCAAAGATATGGCAAAAAAGGCCCTCATCACCGGAATCACCGGACAAGATGGCTCGTACCTGGCGGAGCTTCTTTTAGGCAAAGGATACGAGGTTCATGGCATTATTCGCCGGGCGAGCACGTTCAACACCGGCCGGCTCGATCACATCTATGCCGATCCGCACATGAGAAACGCTCCGCTCCGGCTCCATTACGGGGACCTGTCGGATGCGAGCGCGTTGGCGCGGCTGATCGGAAAGGTTCAGCCCGACGAAATTTATAATCTGGCCGCCCAAAGCCACGTTCGGGTCAGTTTCGATAGCCCGGAATACACCTCCGATATTACGGCCACCGGGACGGTGCGGCTCCTGGAGGCGATTCGGGAAACCGGCATCAAGCCGCGCTTTTACCAGGCCTCTTCGAGCGAGATGTTTGGGAAGGTCCATGAAGTTCCGCAGCGTGAGACCACGCCGTTTTATCCGCGCAGTCCCTATGGGTGCGCCAAGGTTTTCTCCTACTGGATCACGGTGAACTACCGCGAGTCGTATGGTCTGCACGCGAGCAACGGCATTCTTTTCAACCATGAATCGCCTCGGCGGGGTGAGACCTTTGTTACGCGGAAGATCACGCGGGCAGTCGCCCATATTCTGGCGGGGTTGCAGGAGAGGCTTTACCTGGGGAATCTGGACGCGAAACGCGACTGGGGCTACGCCAAAGAGTATGTGGATGCCATGTGGCTGATGCTGCAGCAGGATGAGCCGGACGACTACGTGATCGCCACCGGCGAGACTCACAGCATCCGGGAATTACTCGACGTTGCCTTCGGGCGCGTTGGCCTTGACTGGCGAAAGCACGTCGAGATCGACCCGAAATATTACCGTCCTGCCGAGGTGGAGCTATTGATTGGGGACGCTTCGAAAGCCCGGCAGAAGCTTGGCTGGGAAGCCAGGACGCGGTTTGTGGATCTGGTGAAGCTGATGGTCGATGCTGACATTGATTTGTTGAAACGCCACCGCGAGGGAAAGATTCGAGTCAGCAGTTAGACCGCTTTAACGTCGATTTTGTTTCTTCAAGAAATCCCCGTAAGCGAGCCGAATCCCGGTTTCCAAATCAATTGCCGGCTTCCAACCCAGGGCAAAGATTCGGGAGCTGTCCATCAGTTTGCGCGGAGCGCCATCCGGTTTTGAGGTGTCCCAGACCGTATCGCCTTCGAAGCCGACAATGGTGCGAATCAGCTCGGCGAGGTCTTTGATCGAAATGTCGCTTCCATAACCGACATTGATGAATGGCTCGTCGCTGTAACGTTGCATGAGGAAAACGCAGGCGCGGCCGAGGTCGTCGGCATAAAGGAATTCCCGCAACGGTGACCCGGTTCCCCAGCAGACCACTTTGGGCAATTGGCTGACCTTTGCCTCGTGGAATTTGCGAAGCAGCGCCGGCAAAACGTGTGAGCTTTGCAGGTCATAATTATCGTTCGGCCCGTACATGTTGGTGGGCATGGCGCTGATGAAATCGCAACCGTATTGGCGCCGATACGCCTGACAGAGCTTGATTCCGGCGATCTTCGCGATGGCATACCACTGGTTGGTCGGTTCCAGGGGGCCGGTCAACAGGTAATCCTCCTTCAGCGGCTGGGGCGCCAGTTTCGGGTAAATGCACGAGCTGCCCAGGAAAAGAAGCCTTTTCACCCGGGCACGCCGCGCGCCGTCGATGAGGTTGTTTTGGATTTGCAGGTTCTCGAAGATAAACTCGCCGGGGCTCTGATCGTTCGCCAGAATACCGCCCACTCTGGCCGCCGCCACAAAGACATATTGCGGCCGCTCCGCTTCGTAGAAGTGATCGACGGCATCTTTGTCGAGGAGATCGAGTTCCTGGCGTGTTTTGCCCACCAGATGGTCAAAGCCCTGTTGCTGCAACTCGCGCCAAATAGCGCTGCCAACGAGCCCGCGATGGCCCGCCACATAAATCTTCGAGCCCTGATCCATACCCGCCGAACTTAACCACAAACAGCCGCGCGCGGAAGCTCACAATGGCCGGAGCAGTCGCCGTCGGCTGCCGCCTCGTCCATCACCTGCAGCATGACCAGACAACGCCCCCCGAATACGCGCGCCCAGCGGCTCAGTGCGCGATCAAACCCTTGCAATGCGGACAAAAGATTTTCCGGATAACAGGCCTTCCTGCTGTATCCGCCGGAAAGCAAGTAGGCCCACGCGCTGAATGCCTCGGCATGGGAAACTTCCCAGCCCCTCAGATATTCCTGCGACTGTCCGTTAAAGAACAGCCGGGTTGCGTTCCCTTGAGCCGCGTAATAATCACGGGTCGCAGGAGCTTCTTCGGAAAGGTCAATGGGACGGCGCCAGGCCACCGGTTCATGATGGAGCAGGGCGTAAACAGGAAAGCTCAGGCAACTGATGTAGGGTTCGAACAGAATAAGCTTTCCACCGGGCGCCAGTACACGACGAGCTTCCCGAAGGAAAGCTCTGGGCGCGCGCAAGTGATGAAAAACATCAAATGCGACAATGTGAGAGACCGCGTTGTTACGGAAAGGGAGCTCGTATCCGTCGCAGACCAGATCAAGCCACGGATTGGGAAACAGGTCCGTGGAAACGGCTTGGGGGAGGCGCTGCTTAAGGTTGCCGAGGCCTGCGCCAATCTCGAGGATCAGACCGGGAGCCTCCGGGTCGATTAACGGCACGATGCGATCATAAAACGAATCGTAAAGCCGTCGAAGCAACGCCTTTCGCTCCCAAACCTGGCGGTTCTTCTGAATCTCGTTCAAGTGCTGTTCGAGCGGTACCATTGGCAGGGCTAAGCGCGGGCTAAGCGAGGAATTTGAGGCGCCGCGCAGCGAAGCACACCATGCGCAGAAGCAACCAGCCATGGCGCCAGCGGGAGATATTCGTTTCGCCATAGGTCCGCGCGCGATAGCGGATGGGGAGATCGATGATGCGGAGGTTCAACTTGGCCGCGCCGAAGAGCAGATCGAAATCGCCGAAAGGATCGAAATCGCCGAAATAGGCCCGGTTTTTGGCGATCAATTCGTACTGCGATCGGAACAGGACTTTGGTGCCGCAAAGGGTGTCTTTGATGGGCTGGCCGAGGAGCCAACTGAAAGCCAGGCTGAAAAACTTGTTTCCGAGCATGTTGAAGAATCGCATTGCCTGATTCTCCATGGGATAAACCAGCCGCACGCCGTTGACGAAATCAGCCACGCCAGCTCGGGCGATATGGTAGAACTTGGGGAGTTCTTCGGGCGGCACAGTCAGGTCCGCATCCAGGATGAACAAGAGCTGGCCAGTGGCGGCTGCAAACGCTTCGCGCACGGCGCCGCCTTTGCCTTTGGAGATTTGCTTGAGGACTTTGATGTTTCGATGCGGGTATTTTGCGGCTACCCGCTGGATTTCCTCCCAGGTGTTGTCGCTGGAATGGCCTTCGACGAAGATGATTTCCGTTCCAGCCCCCAGTTCAGGCATGCGCTGGACGGCGGCCTCAATGTTCCCGGCTTCGTTGCGGGCCGGAATAACCACCGAGCAGGTGTATTCGCGGTAGTAAGTCGGCAAAGGCCGCGGGCGTGCCACCACAAAGATGGTCAGACAGAAATGGCGGAGCAAAGGCGCTGCAAGTCGGTTGAGCAGCGGGCCAATGACGGGCGTTCGCAACGGCCATAGAATACGGGTGTCGGTTTTGACGACTTCCCAGCCGGCGAGGTGAAGGAGGTTCTGAACGTCTGAAAGGGAAAGCCAGTTCTGCGGCATCGACGGCGCTTTGGCTCCGAGCTTCTCAGCCAGGTTTAGAAGGGGCCGCCAGGAGTTGTTGAAAAAGTTCAAGACCAGCCGCGTGTGCTGGCAGGAGTGTCTGTGCAAACGCTCGAAGAGTCCTTGCACATCCGGCAGGTCGTTCACCAGGTCCGAGAGCATAATGTAATCAAACTTTTCTTCCGACGAATACTGGCTTGCTTCCGCGACGTGAAACTCCAGATGGGGATGGCGCTGGCGCGCAGTCTCAATCATGGCTGGGCTGTAATCTATGCCGACTCCGCAGGAAGGTTTGACTGCGGCCAGCGAGTCGCCGATGCCGCAACCGACTTCAAGCACACGGGCGTCCGGAGGAACCAGAAACGAGTAACAGGCGCGCAGCAACCGGTGGTAGGCGCGTTCTGTTTCGCGAGGACGTGAGGCGGCGCGCTGGTTGTGAAAGGCGCGGCCGACATCCACGTCGTAGGGCGCCAGAATGCCCCAGGGGCGGCAGACGTTTGCCGGAGTTTCGGCGGCATTGCCGGGCGCCGGGCCAGAATCAACAGGACCTACAACACGCAGTTGCGGATCAGACTGATCGGCCGGTTCGCGGGATGATTCGTGGGCTAACATGGGGGATGGACCGAGCAAGTCGGCGTTCGGCAAAGATTACCGATTCCGCTCTGCCGTGGACAGACCACTTCCGCCCACCGCAGTTGAGTTGCCTAACTGTTGCATTGAAGGCGATTCCATTCATCGTGCGTTCTGATCCGTCAGACCAGGTCTTCGCAGAGCAGATTCCCTACCTGATGCCGGTCTGAATGTTGCTGATCTTCGTGCTGCGTGGTTTTCGGCAATGCGCGCCAATGAGATTCCGCCGCTGCCGCAACTCAAAATACGATGATGAAGCTTCGCCAATTCAGACAACTGTCCGTGCTGGTGGCCGCATACAACGAGGAATCCACGCTGGCTCGCTGCCTTTCCCGAATCCTGGTGGCGCCGCTGCCGGTCAATTTAAGTCTCGAGATCATCGTGGTGGATGACGGTTCCACGGACAACACGTGGAAAGTTGCCCAGCATCTGGCAGGAGACCATCCGGAGATTCGAGTTCTCCAACAACCAAGGAACCTCGGCAAGGGAGCGGCTCTTCGGCGCGCCATTGAGGAGATGAGCGGGGATCTGGCCATTTTCCAGGATGCGGATATGGAATATGATCCTGCGGACTATCCCCGGTTGCTGAAGCCGATTATCGATGGTCGGGCAGATGTTGTTTATGGGTCCCGATTCACCGGCGG
>CAZCUL010000610.1:0-9307 GCA_964501475.1 uncultured Verrucomicrobiota bacterium
GAGCTCCTTCCCTCCTTTGTCGGAAACCTTGTCGGAAACCTTGTCGATTGGCGGGGTATTTCGACAAAGTTCGCCGACGAAGTTTTCGACAAAGTTTCGAAACCGACGATTTTGGGACAAGCTCTACTTACGGCTCAGAGAAGGGGGCGGACGTGTTCCCAGATCAGGGCCGAGACCGTCTCGATACCGCCCGTGGCATCGACGAGGCGCACGCGATCCGGCTCGGCTGCGGCGATGGCCAGAAAGCCTTCTTCCACCCGACGAAAGAAATCGCGATCCGCCTCTTCCATTCGATCCCGCTGAGCGCCCTGCCGAATGCGCCGCCGCTCTTCGCTGACGGCGATTGGAACGTGCAGCAAAAGAGTCAGCCTGGGCCGGATGTCGTCCACGGCGAAGTCGATGATCGCTTTAACCGCGGCGAGATCGAGTCTGCGACCATACCCCTGATAAGCGGTGGTAGAATCGTAGAACCGGTCGGACAAAACGATTTCGCCGGCGGCCAGGGCCGGGCGGATGACTTCGCGAACGAGTTGGGCGCGGCTGGCGTTGATGAGCAGCAGTTCCGCCTCGGGTGTCATGGCCCGATTTGCATGGCTGTGCTGGAGAGTGTGGCGGATTTCTTCACCGATGGGTGTGCCGCCGGGCTCGCGCACGATGCGGACGGGGCGGTTCGAGCTCTTCAGGCGCTCGGCCAAGCGGGCGATCTGAGTGGATTTTCCACCACCTTCGGTTCCTTCAAAGGTAATGAAAACGCCGCTCATTGGCCGGGGCAAATCCGGCAAATAGCAAAGAGGGAAACAGCGCGAAAAGCTGTCGGCATTCCTTTATTGGCCTGCCGGCAGTGAACTGGCTGGACCGGAACTGCGATGTTCGTGGTCCGCGTGATCTGGTTTCGGCGCTTGAGGCGTCAGCGCCGCGGGTTGGGGGTGGCTGGGGATGGTTTCGCTCAGGTATTTCACCAGCGAAACGATCTGCTCATCCGTCAACGGACCGCCGTGTTCTTTGGCAAAAGCCGGCATCATGGAATTCGTTTTGCCGAAGGAGATCCACGAGCGCCAGTAGTCTTCGTTTGTGGGGTGGCGCAGACGTTTCAAGTCAGGCACCATCGCGGCCCGGTGCGTTGAGTCATGGCAAATCCCGCAAGCCGCGACGTAAAGGTCGTGGCCCATTTTGTTTTGAGCCGGCTCGACATGGCATTTGGCGCACTCCTGGTTTTTGAAAACGACCTGCCGGTCTGCCATGGCCATTTGCATGTTGTGCACGCGCTCGAGGTCGCCGCCCGCCATGGTCGGGGGTTGATTGGCCGGAGACGGGATGTGCGAGACGACACTCAACGACTTCACGCCCACGGAAGTGTGGACTGTAACACCTTTTGAGATGGTGCCGGCCTTGCCCTGTATATTCATCGTGACGTCGATTGAAACGTTGGTCCCGGGCAGGATGCGCCATGGTTGCTCGGGCATTTTGGCGACGGTGCAACCGCAGGAAGTTTGAATGTGGTTGATCAAAACCTCGGTGGTGGATGTATTGGTCAGCCAAAAGTTGAACGGCACGCTGGCATCTCCAGGCTGCGGCGTCGCCTCCTTCTTCAGTGCGTCCCAAGCGAGGAAATCATCGACCTGAGGAACCGGTCCAAGCGGAGTGGCGGGCGGGCGGACCTGGACCAAGGGAGCTACCGGACGCGGTGCGGGCGGACCTATCGGCTTCGGCACTGGCGGTCCCATCGGTTGGCCTGCCTGAAGCATTGCCAGATTCCGTTCCGCGGAAGGGATGGGCGGCATAGGAGGAGTGATGAGGATCGGCTTCGTGGCTGGCGCCGCCGGCGGCGAGCCGGGCACGGGCGGCGCATTCTGGGCAAGTAACTGGCCCAATAAAGCGCTGGAAAGCCACGCCCAAACACAAAGAATTCCAAATCTCCCAATAACGGTTCTCATAGTGAAACGCCCGAAACCTAGCCCAGCGGCTGGCAATTGACGAGCAAAAATCAAACACATTTTCTGCACTGGTTCAGGAGCGGGTCGAGTACTCAATACTGTTCGACCAGGGATCCGGGAAGCTTTACCGCGCAACCGGTTAAAATAATTCCGGGGCGGCTTGGGAATTACACCTTTTTCAGCCGCGACCCTTTCGGTGCGTCTTCGATCAACCATCCCCTGGTTTTCAATTCCTCGCGCAAAGCGTCGGCCCGTTTGAAGTCGCGTATTTGCCGGGCCGCTTGCCGGTCGTTCAGCAGCGCCACGATTTCCGGCGGGGCTTCGGCTTCGCCCTGTTGTCCCAGGCCCAAAACCGCATCGAGCCGTTCCCAGGCCGCCAGGGCAGCGGCAGCCTGCGCGGTGGAAAGGTCGTTTGCAGCTAAAAGCCGGTTCAATTCGCGCACCCAATCGAACAGCACCGCCCAGGCCGCCGAAATGTTCAGGTCTTCGTCGAGCGCTTCCCGGAACCGCGCAATCAAAGCCGCGTCCGGCTCGCTCTCTTGGCCTCCGGCAGTCTCGCGGAGCTTGATCGTGCATTCATCCAGACGTGCCAGAGCAGAACGAGCTTCGTCCAGTCCATCCCAGGTGAAGTTAAATGTCTCGCGGTAATGCGCCTTGAGCAGAAGATAACGAATCTCCCGGCCGCCAAATCCCCGGTCCAGAAGGTCGCGCAGGGTGAAATAGTTCCCGAGCGATTTGCTCATTTTCTTGCCCTCAACGAGCAAATGGGCGCCGTGCAGCCAATACTTCACGAACCGCTCACCCGCCTGGTGCAGGCCGGCTCCCTCGCTTTGGGCAATCTCGTCTTCGTGATGCGGGAAGATGAGGTCTTCGCCGCCGAGGTGGAGATCAAAGCTGGAGCCGAGCAGTTTCATGCTCATGGCGCTGCACTCGATGTGCCAGCCGGGGCGTCCTTCGCCCCAGGGGCTGGGCCAAAAAACGCCGCCGTCCTCGGGCACTCGCGCCTTCCACAATGCGAAGTCGGCCACGGATTCTTTTTCGTACTCGTCGCTGCGGACGCGTTCCCCGGCCCGCATTTCGTCGAAGTTCAATTTCACCAACTGGCCATAACGGCGGCCGCTGGCCTGGTACTTCTCGATGCTGAAGTAAACCGAGCCATCCCCCGCGCGATACGCGATGCCGCGGTCCATCAGACGCCCGATCAGATCAATCATCTCAGGGATGTGCCGGGTGGCGCAGGGCATCTGATGAGGCGGGAGGCATTGCAACGATGCCATGTCTTCGAGAAAGGCTTTCTCATATTTCGACGTGTATTCGGTGAGCGGCACTCCCGCTTTGCGCACCCGTTCAATGATCTTGTCCTCCACGTCGGTGATGTTCATGACGTGCTGGACTTGATAACCGCTGAAGTCGAGATAGCGCCGCAGCAGATCGCAGAAGACAAATGTGCGGAAGTTCCCGACATGGCCAAAATCATAAACGGTCGGCCCGCAGCAATACATTCGCACCCTCCTGCCAGCCGCATCCAGGGGGACGAACTCTTCGACCGTTCGCGTCAACGTGTTGAACAGCCTCAAGGCCATATCGAAATGTCGCGACAGCCTACGGGCGAGGCAGTGCAAAGCGCAAACTGGAAAAGAACGTCCGGCAGAGTTTGGAGGAAAGGCTTCCAAGCACGCAGGCCAGTGTTCGGGTCCTCATCTCGAATTCGCATCCGGGTTGGCTTTTCCCGCTCCATCGTTCCGAGCCCGATCTCGCCGCTTCAGATAAGCCGGCACTGCAAGGCTGACGACGAGCATCACCATCATCAGTCCGAAGAGAACCCAATAGCTGCCCATGCCCAACGGAAGATTGGCAAAAAACTCCTTTGCCACCGGGTCCCGGGCATTGCCTCCCATTGCATGGACGCCGAACGCCGCGCCACCCACAGCGTAATAGCCCAAGGCGAGGCCACCGATGGCGATGGGGGCCGCGGCGATGCCCCCGTAAGAGAGCAACAGGCCCAACCCAAAGCCGCCAAACGTCACCAATCCAAAAGCCAGCCCTCCCATCGGGAGGACGCCCACGGAGATACCGCCGAAAGTGATTCCGCCCATGGCAAGACCTCCCACGGCAACCACGCCTTTAGCCACGTCGCCAAAGGCAAAAATGCCTTTGGCCACCCGCCGTTTCCCCGTTTTGAGATCCACGCCGGCGCAAACGTGAACCAATGGCAGGCCAAACAAAGTCGCTTTCGAGCGATACTCGAAACCGAGCGCATGCCTGAGGGTCGCGGGCAACTGCCCGATGATGCCTGAAATGTTTTCCACCTCGGTCTGCACCTCGCTCACACGCTGGTATCGCAGTTCCGGCTCGCGCGCCAGGGTGCGCAAAACTACTTCATCCAGGCGCACGTCCACGTCCACTTTCTGCGACGGCGGCGCGAACCGCCCCATGGGCACTTCGCCGGTGAGCATCTCATAGAGCACAACCCCCAGAGCGTAAATGTCGGCTCGATGATCGACTTGTTCGGGCCGTTCCCACTGTTCTGGCGCCATGTAATGTGGCGTGCCCATGACTTGTTGCGGCAGGGTAAGGCGGGTGGTGGTCGAACCGCCGCGCACGAGCTTGGCCAGGCCGAAGTCGGCGATCTTCACCCGGCCCTTTCGGTCGATCAAAATGTTTTCCGGCTTGATGTCGCGATGAACGATGCCTTCATCGTGCGCGAACTGAAGCGCCTCGCAAATCTTCGGCACGATCGCCAGAGCTTCCCTGGGTGTTAGCCGCCGGGACCGAATCATCTGCCGCAGATTGGTCCCTTCCACATATTCCATCAGGAAATAATAATAGCCGCCGGCCTGCCCGAAATCATGCACCGTGACGATGTTCGGATGGTTCAAGCGGGCCAATGACCTCGCCTCCTGGGCAAAGCGCTGCGCGAAGGAGGAATCGGCGCCGGCGACCGGCGAAAGGAGCTTGAGCGCCACCATGCGGTCGAGGCCCTTCTGCCGGGCCTTGTAAACCACACCCATCCCGCCCTGGCCCAATAATTCAATGATCTCGAGCTGCGGGAAGCAGGCGCCCAGCGCGATTGGATCGGGAGGAACGAACGCCGGAGCTCCTGAATCGCCTGGTCCTGTTTTTGTCTCCAGCCCTTCGCGGAGCAAACACTGCGGACAAAGGCCCTGCGGCGCATCGGGCGCCAAAGCCGCTCCACAGCTCGTGCAGACTTTCATCGTGTCCATAATTGTCCCTTTCACCCATTACAGAAGCAGGCCAGCCCCGAGGTTACAGGAAAAATGCATCGCCAGTCCAAAGTCACGGACCACTTAATACCTGGAAAAGACAACGAATCTCCTCCTCGACTTCGGCCGGGCTGCTGACCGTCCGTGCAATCTCGTTGCGCAGCAGTTCCCGGTAACGATGGCGCATGCGATGAACGGCTACCTTTACCGCGCCTTCGGTCATGCCGAGTTTGGCCGCTACGTCTGCATAAGGAGCGGCGTTCTTTCCCAGGGAGAGAAAAAGTTTCAGATGCTCGAACTGCTCCGCCTTTCCAGCCGAAACAAATTCCTCCTGCAACCGCGCCAGCACCCGGTCGAGCAGGGTGAGCGCCCAGCGTCGTTCGTAAATCTTGTCCGCGCTCCACTCGTCCTTGGGTTCGAGACGGTAACGGCTTTCGGCTTCCCGATCATCCAGTGCGATTACGGTCCTGCCGCCGCCGCGTTTCAACGCATTGCGCCGGTCCCATTCGTTGGCCAGAAAATGCTTTAAAGACGCGAGTAGAAACGAACGAAATCTCCCCTTCGAGCGGTCAACGTCGCCCAGATAATTCTTCTCGAGAAAGCGCGCGAAGAAGCCTTGCGTCAAGTCCTGGGCCTCATGGGCGTCGTGGCCCCGGCGGCGGATAAAGGCATAGAGAGGATACCAATAAGTGCGGCAGAGTTGCTCCAATGCCTCGAAAGCTCCGGGAGAAGCTCCTCGTCCCGCAGCCAGCACCACGGTCCAGTGCGTTGTCGCAAAATAGTCCGGACGCGTCATGGCTTGGCTGGAATCTGGCCTGAGTTCTGGCATGCGACGCCAACATTTAAGCGGAACGGCCCGACAGAAGCAACTTCAGCAGAGTCAGCGCAGCGCGTTGTCACTCGACAGTCACGCTGTAAAGGCGCTTGGCGGGCGGAGGCGTTGTGGGATCGATCCATTCCGCGGTCTGGGCCTCGGGAAATTTGTCGGACTTCGGCTGTCCCCGACTGCAGCGATCACGAATGCGAAAGGCGGGGGAGGGCCCGGCGTCAGCGATGCTTCCTGGCGCGCTGTGGCTGGGGACTGCCGCGCTCCTTTCTTGCGGCGCCGCGCTCTCAAAGGCCGGCCGCTGCCGGAGCGAGGGCTGGTCTCGCGTTATCCGCTTACCGGGCAGCGCATAGGCTTTCCTCAATCGCACTCAATCGCAGCAGCCAGAGCAGCGCTATCGACAAGAGAGCGGTTTTAAGCGACGCTAACCCGATTCCAAACGGATTTCCGCTGCCGGAGCCGCTTATCTCCGCAGCCGGTTTTGCCCGAGTAGCAGAACAATGGCACGTTTCGACAGCAAGACCCGCATGGGCGTTTGGAAGCAACGTATGCCGACATCATTGAAAACAGTGTTTGGGGTCGCGATCCTCATCGGTGCCTCTGTGCGAGCTGAGGTCGTGATCAATGAAATCATGTACCATCCTCCTTCGGGACAGCCGCACGATGAGTACGTGGAACTGTTCAACACCGGGCCAACCAATGTGAATCTTTCGGGTTGGACAATCAGCGGCGGAATCGATTTCGCCTTCGCCAGCAACACCGTTCTGAACGCCGGCCAGTATCTGGTGGTCGCGGCCCATCGGGGGGTTTTCCTGGCCCGGCATCCCGGCGTTTCGAATGTGGTCGGCGATTGGTTGACCACCAACTTCATGACTTATCCGGACCGAACCTTGACCAATTACACACCGGTGCTGAGCAACCGGCGCAATACGATCGACCTCGATGACGCCGGGGGCCGGCGCATCGACAGCGTGACTTACGCGGACGAAGGGGACTGGGCAATGCGCCAGCGCGGACCGTCGGAGAACGGTTACCGCGGATGGGTCTGGTCCGAGGATCATGACGGCCAGGGAAAGTCGCTGGAACTGATCAATCCCAGCATGCCCAATGAATACGGGCAAAACTGGGCCGCCAGCGGTCCCGGCAACGGGACGCCGGGCGCGGCGAATTCCGTCTTGAGCGCAAATATTCCCCCGCTCATTTTTGACGTGCGCCACTTTCCGGCCGTGCCGCGCTCTTCGGACTTCATTAGCGTTACGGCGCGGATTCTCGATGAACGTGCGTCGAATGTTACAGTGGCGTTGCATTGGCGTGCCGATTCGGCGGCGCCCCCGCCTGTGAGCGTCTCCACGATGTTTGATGATGGAGCCCACGACGATGGAGTGGCCGGCGACGGTCTTTACGGTGCGGTGCTTCCGCCGCACGCGAGCGATACCGTGATCGAGTTCTATGTGTCCGCGACCGACCAGGAAGGATTGACGCGAACGTGGCCCGGCCCGGCGATTGCGGCGGTCGATGGCGCCGGGCCGATCGGGCAAGCGGTCAATGCGCTTTTGCAGGTGGACGACGCGGTCTATTCGGGCAGCCAGCCGCTTTACAAGTTGATCATGACCGAAGCCGAGCGCGCGGAACTGGCTGCCATTCCCGGCAGCAGCAGCGTCCACGGCCCGAACGCGCTGATGAACGGAACCTTCATCAGCATCGACGCCACTGGCACCGAGGTGCGTTATCGGAGCGGTTTCCGGAATCGCGGCCACGGCAGCCGGCGCGCCAATCCGCCGAATTACCGCATCAATTTCGTCTCGGAAAATCTTTGGAAAGGCGCGGATGCCCTGAACTTGAACACCCGCCAGACACACATCCAGGTATTCGGGAGCGTGATGGCTCGGAAGGCCGGTGCGGCCGGAACACAATCGCGCGCGGTCCAGGTCCGCGTGAACAACGCCAATCGGGCCGGCAGCGGCGGGGGCATGTTTGGCTCCTACGCGGCCAATGAGGTTTACTCGGGCGACTGGGCCGAACGGCAGTTCCCGCTCGATGACGGAGGGAATATCTACAAGGTCGTTCGCGATCTTCCCCCCAGTCCTTATCCGGACTTTGATTATCGAGGCGAGGATGCGGCGCCCTACAAACGCACCTACGTCAAGGAAAGCAATTCCGCCGAAGACGACTGGATAGACCTGATCGGAATGATCAACGTGACGGCGCCGAACGGCACCGTGCTCTTCACCGAAGCAAATGTGCGAAGCGTCATCAACGTCGAGCAATGGTTTCGCCACATTGGCGTCATGGCCCTCTTCGCCAATGGCGAGTCCGGCCTCTACACCGGCAACAACGACGATTACTTCATGTACCGGGGGGTGAACGATCCGCGGTTTATTTTGCTGTATCACGACCTGGACCAGATCCTCGGGCAGGGGGGTTCGCTGGGCACTTCCACGGATATCTTTCGCCCGACTTGTTGCCCCATCTCGGGCGATTCGGAAGGGATCTGGCGAATGATGGACCGTTTCATGCGCGCCCCCGAGTTCCAGCCGGTTTACTACCGGACGTTGCAGGACTTGATCGAGGGCCCTTTTTCCCAGCCGCAATACAACGCGCTGCTGGATCAGACGCTGGGCGGCTTTGTCACGCCTTCGGTCATCGCCGCCATGAAAAACTGGATGGACCAGCGGCGCGCCTACATCCAGACCCAGCTCACTCAGGCAGCCATGAGCGGGCAACTCCCGCCTAAATCCGGAGTGGCGACAATCAGCGGAGAACCACGGTCGCCGACACCTTCCGGGAACGCGACGCTGAACGTGGGCGGAACCGGCATCACGCACTACCGCTATGCCCTGAACGGCGGCGCCTACGGACCGGAAACGCCGGTGAGCACGCCCATTCAGCTTTTGAACCTGCCGAACGGGAGCACGAACCGCGTTTACGTGATCGGGAGAACCGGGGCCGGAGCGTGGCAAAGCACGAACACCCCCACCGTTTCCGCAACCTGGATCGTCAATACCGCCTGGCCCACGGTGCGCCTCAGCGAAGTATTGGCGCAGAACCAATCGGCCGTAAGCCATCAAGGAACCTTTCCAGACCTGATCGAACTTCAGAACGAAGGCAATACGACTGTCGATCTGTCCGGGATGCGGTTGACCGATGATCCAGCCGATCCGGACAAATTTGTTTTTCCCAATGGCACCAGCCTGGCACCGGGCGGGTATCTCGTCCTCTACGCGAACAACGCCGACGGCACGCCTGGCATTCATCTTGGCTTCGCGCTCGATCAGGCTGGCGAAGGCGTTTTTCTCTTTCAGAGCGTTTTGAATGGAGGCGCC
>CAZCUL010000611.1:0-10396 GCA_964501475.1 uncultured Verrucomicrobiota bacterium
GTGTCATCGCTGTTTTCTGCCGCAGGAGCACGGCGCGTGGTTCTGTCCGCATTGCGGAACCGCCGTCGGTCCCTGCAACAATTACATGCCCTGGGTTTACATCTTTTCCCAAGGTGAAGTATTGCGCGCAGGAGTGCTGGATCGGGTCCGCATCAACTTTCTTACGGTGGCGGGCTATGCACTGCTTTCCCTTATGATGTGCTCCTCGTTGCTGATTTGTTTTTTTGTCCCGATCTACTGGTTTCGGCTGTCTCGCAATCTGGGGCGTGAGCCGGAATCGGAAACGGCCGGTTCCTGAACGGACGACGGCGGCTCGGATACCTCGGGCACGGCGCGCGGCGTTCATGGACCCACGTTGTTGCTCGATCAGACCAGACGTCGGCTTGGGGGCGCGCGGCAATCGCAAAAGCACTTCATGGCGGAACGTCGCTCAACAGCCGGGAAATGATCTGGTCGGTTGCCTGCCCTTCGGCATCAGCCTGGAAACTGCGGATGATGCGGTGACGAAAGACCAGCGGCGCCAGTGCGGCCACGTCGTCGCAGGCCACGTTGAAACGTCCCTGGCAGGCGGCGCGGGCGCGTCCGGCCAGGATGAGATATTGGCTGGCGCGAGGACTGGCGCCCCAGCGGACCCACTTCCTGATGTAATCGGGCGCCCCGCCGTCGTTGGGCCGGGTTGCGCGCACGAGCCGGACGGCATACTGGACAACGTTAGGCGCGGCGGGAACCTGGGCGACGGCTTCCCGGAATCGCAACAGTTCCTCCTGCGTCAGGATCGCCTTGAGATTATCGAGCGGCGCAAAGGAATGCTTCTCGACCAACCGGCACTCGTCCTCGAGGTTTGGATAATCGATCAGTATCTCGAAAAGGAATCTGTCCAATTGCGCTTCGGGCAACGGGTAGGTGCCCTCCTGTTCGATGGGGTTCTGCGTGGCCAAAACGGCGAAGGGTTCTTCGAGCCGATAATGTTTGCCGGCCACGGTGACCGATTTTTCCTGCATGGCTTCAAGCAGCGCAGCCTGGGTCTTCGGCGGGGTGCGGTTGATTTCATCGGCCAGAAGAACCTGAGTAAAGACCGGCCCGGGCGCGAAAACGAACCTGCGATGCCCGGTGGCAGTGTCCTCTTCCAGAATCTCGGTGCCGGTAATATCCGAGGGCATCAGGTCGGGGGTGAATTGGATTCGGGAGAACTTCAGGTCCATACAACGCGCCATCGCCCGAACGAGTAACGTCTTCGCCAGACCCGGCACGCCGACCAGCAGGCAATGCCCCCGGGAGAGAAGCGCCCAGAGCGCGCACTCCACGGCGGCTTGCTGGCCGACCACCACCTTGGCGATTTCGCTCTGGAACAGCTTGACCTTATGAGGGAGCGGGTCCAGCACCTGCGCCGGATCCTGGATGATGGGCGGTGGTTGAGCCGGCGTGGAGGAGGCTGCGGGTTCGGTCATCATGTTACTTGCGCGGTTGTATTCGGTCGCGCTTCCATGCATATACCCGCTTCGCCTCCGCCTCAGAATAAAAAAGTGATCAGCCAGCAGGGCGGGCGATGAGTGACTGTTGAGCGGGGACTCCAATAGTCGATCCCTCCATGGCCCCAGTTCACGGATCACACGGATCACTGACTCCTTGCACGCCGCTCGCGTCTGCGTTAGCTGTCTCTTGATGCGTGACCCGGTCCGGATTTGCGAGACATGAGTTTTCTGGCGCCACTCTTCCTCCTGGGGGCGCTGGCGGTGGCGTTTCCCATCGTCTTTCACTTGATCCGTCGGACCACGCGTGAACGGCGTCCCTTCAGCTCGCTCATGTTTTTGATGCCGACGCCGCCCAAAGTGACCCGCCGCAGTCGATTGGAGAACCTGTGGCTGCTGCTGTTGCGCTGTCTGGTTTTGGGTTTGCTGGCGTTCGGATTTGCCCGGCCGTTCTTGAAGAAGCCGCTGCAAGCGGAGCCTTCCGGCATGGCCAGCAAGCAGGTGATCGTGCTCATTGATTCGAGCGCGAGCATGCGGCGGGCAAATCTTTGGCCGGAGGCTCGCGACAGGGCGGCAGAGGTCTTAAGCGAGCTTTCGCCGGCAGATCAGGCCGGAGTGTGGGCCTTCGATTCGCAAGTCCGCCCGATATTCCGTCCTGAGGAATGGTCAGCCGCGCCACCGGGAGGCCGGTTGGCAACGGTGCGGACTCGACTGGCTGCGATGGAACCTGATTGGGGCGCAACCGACCTGGGCAACGCCTTGATCGAAGCGGCTGAAGCCTTGGAAGAGGCGGCCACTGCGGCGGAAGCTTCGCCAACGGCAGCACGCCAAATCGTGGTGATCTCGGACTTTCAGACCGGCAGTGAGCGCACCGGTTTGCAAGGCTATGAATGGCCGTCAGGAATCGAGGTGAGGCTTGAGCCGGTCAAGGCAAGGCGCCCCACCAACGCCGGGCTGCAGCTTGTGGCCGACAGCGAGGGGGATGGGGGAGTGCGCGGCCGGGTGAGCAATTCCGCCGATGCCAGGAGCGAACAGTTTCGGGTGGGTTGGACTCAGCCAAACGTGCCCGGTTTCGTCGGAGACGCAGTCGAGATATACGTTCCTCCGGGCCAGAGCCGCGTTTTGAAAGCGCCATCGCCTGGCTCCGGTGAGGATGCCGGACAGCTCCGGTTGGCGGGCGATGAAGAGGATTTCGACAACATGGCTTACTATGTCTCGCCCGGAACGAACGTTGTCACCATCCTTTACCTGGGCAACGAGCCCGAGGACGATCCGGAACAGCCGCTCTTTTACTTGAAGCGCGCCTTTCAACAAACTCGCCGCCAGGATGTGAAGGTCGAGGCCATCCGTGCGGAGACTGCTCTTATGCCGGAGCGCGCGGCCCGAGCGCCGTTGATTGTGGTAGGTTCAAGTCTGCCCGAAACGCGGATTGAATGGGTTCGCGAGGCGCTGGGCGCAGGCAAAACGGTTCTGGTGATGATGCGCGAAAGAGCGATGGCGGCCACGGTTGCCGGGCTTGGGGGAGGCGGGCTGGTCGAAGCGGAGGAAAGGTCAGCCGGGGACTATGCCATGCTCGGGCACATTGACTTTTCCCATCCGCTCTTTGCCCCTTTTGCGGACCCCCGCTACAGCGATTTTACGAAAATCCACTTTTGGAAATATCGGCGCATGGCGGCGGAACGCCTGCCCGGAGCCCGGGTGCTGGCGCGATTCGATTCGCACGATCCCGCGTTGCTCGAAATCCCGCGTGGCAATGGTGTTTTGCTGGTATTGACTTCGGGCTGGCATCCCGCCGACAGCCAGTTCGCCTTGTCCTCGAAGTTCGTGCCGCTGCTCTACTCGATCCTGAGCCGGAGCGGGGGGATGGACAATAGAAAGTTCCAATACACGGTGGGCGATGAGATTCTGTTGGCAGCGACGAACCGGGCAGGGGAGAGCTTGAGGGTGCGCAAGCCTGACGGCACGGAAGCGACTACCAGCGGTTCACGTTTCACGCAGGCCGATCAGCCGGGAATCTACACGGTTATGTCGATGTCGCCCCCGTTGTGGTTTGCCGTCAATCTGCACCCGGAGGAAAGCAATACTGCTCCGATGCCGTTGGAGGAATTGGAACGGCTGGGCGTGCCTTTAAAGCGGGAAGCGCCCGGGACCGCCGCAGCCGCCGCGGCGAAGCGGGTTCGATTGCAGGCTGCCGAATTGGAGAACCGGCAGAAGCTTTGGCGCTGGATGCTTTTGGCGGCGCTGCTGGCCTTATTGGCTGAAACATGGCTGGCGGGCCGGATAGCCCGGCGTGCCGGCCGGAGCTCTGCGCCTGAGGCGACCGGGTAATGCCCCTCTGCTGCGCGCGACATCGCTTCCGCAACGACGGGAGGGTGCTTGGCCGCGCGCGAACCGCCAGGCGATCACCTCTGCGCGTGTGCGGCCTCGATCGTGCGGCGAATCCGGTGCCAATGGGTTCCGCCCAGAACAATTGCCCGCAACGCTTGCAAAGAAAGTATTCATCCAACCAGAGCAATGTCCGCGGAGGAATTCGTTCCCGCACCACCCGCCGGCAAATCGTCATTTCGGCCCGGTTCTGTCTTCCTTCGTTCGATTGACGGGTCTGGCCTCTTCCGGCGGCCCGGAGTGTCGGGCTTCCGGGGGCGGCGCATAGCCGAGGTCATGCAGCACCACGATCTCGCCGACGGCGATTTGATCCACTCCGCCCAGGCTGCGGATGCGAAGCCCTCGCGTCTGCTGCCCTTCGAAGGACACAAAGAACTGGTTCTGCCGGAAAGCCCCCGGCAACGTGGCTCGTCCTTCCACCTTCTTCCAATCTGAGGCCTCCTTGCTGTCTGCCGGATTGCCGTCGGCTGTGTAAATCTCCGTGATCGACTCGCCAAACCCTTCATCCTTGCCGCCGCGAAAAATCGAAATCCCCCGAAAGCTTTTAGGTTCCTTCCAACTCAGCAGAAGCCAATGATCCCTGGCATCTTCCGGCGGCCTGGCGGTGACGAAGTTTCGCTGCGGATGAATGATCCCATCCACGACCATTTGCGGATCGAGCTTTTCCTTTGCGCCGTTTGAAGCTTCCCCGGCGCTGCTTGCCGTGACTCTGGCGGCTGGCGCCAGATTGATCGCTCGAACGGGAATGAGCGTCAGAAAGGGCAACGTCGCCTGATAAGTCCCGATCTTGCCGTTGATTGGCTTGGCCGGAACCTGGACTTTGATTGCTTCCACAAGGTCCAAGGCGGGGAACGGGATGAGTTGCAAAGGCCCTTTGGCGCCCACCGTGGCTGGCAGGGCCTTCCACTCGCCGTCCGAGAGGAAGCTGATGGCGCCCGCACCGTAGGCGAGCACGCTGCCGAGCGTGGTTGGGGCTTTCAATTTCAGAAGAAACTCCGCCTGATGATTGGTTGAAACTTTGGCGGCCGCCCAGTCCGTGATTTCAAGGTTGGCGTTGGTCGGGGCGAGGGGAATCGCGACCTTCCCTGGTTGCGCGAAACTATTGGTAAGATCGAGCACCGCGGTTTCCAGGCTGAAGCGGACCTGGCGTTGGGCGAAAGCGCCCGGAAGCAGGCCGAGAAGCAAAACGACAGCGAGATAAACAGAGTTCTTCATCGCCGCCAAATCTGCTCCGGCCGCGGGCTTGTTTCAACAGCAAACCCCCATGCCGTCAAGGCAGGAGTGGCGACGTCAAGCAGAGCATTCATCCGGCAGGCCGCCGCGCGAATGGATTGCCGCGCAGATGGGGGGCGACACGGGGCAGGCAGAAGGGGCAGATCAAACAATAGATCCAGCCGAGAACGACATGGAAAGCCGCCACGAAACAGAACGGCAGCAAGCCAATCACGCCCAGGCCGTAAAGGGCCAGCGACAGAGCCAGAAGCAAAGCCCCTGGCATGAGACCGGCCGCGCAGAGTCGCCAACTTCCGCCCAGGCCCAAATCACGGTTGGCAAAGTAAGCGTAAATCCAAACCGGGATAAAATAGACGGTGGCCAGCAGGACCCACCAGACAAGGAGAACGACGAGCGCGCTTAAGGCAAGTCCCGCGAGAATGAAAGGGGACCATGCGCCCCACCACGGTTCCAGCGCGGTCTGATTGAATTCAATCTCCCATCCCTCAGGGTAAGTGAACGACCAGCAACCCAGGAATGAGCAGGCCTCCCAATCCATCCGATGCATCTCCACCTGAATGTCGCCGCTCTGGCTGGCCCGGCTTTCGTTCTTCGGGTCGATGGCGAAACTGAGGAAGCGCCCTCCGGCCAGGACGTGGGCGTTTGTATAAGACGACGGAAGCTGGCGGCGAATCGTGCCGGTGTCGGGCAACTGACCAATCGCGGCGACTATTTCCGGAAACCAGGCGCTGGCCACGAACCAGACGACCGCGGCTGCGGACAGGGACGCGATAATGAACCCGGCGAGAAACACCCGGGCAACCGAGGCGCGGGCAAAGGCGGCCGCGCCGCGGGGGGTAAGGGGTTGCCAGGCTGCGGGGAGTTCCTGGCGCGCTGGAGTCGGGGCTGGCTCTTTTTCTTCCGGGTCGGGAGCGGAGGCTGGCTGGTCGTCGCCACGGCTCATTCGGAACGACTCAGCTTTCCGGCGTGGGTTGGGGAGGAGCCGGGGCTGGCCCTGTTTGCTGGGAACCGGGCGATTGCACCACCACAACGTTCAGCGGGTAACGCACCTTCATAACGTCGTCCACGAGCACCTCGACGTAATAAGCGCCGGCCGTTTCGAAAGCGACATTCCCGAAGAGTGTGACCGTAGTGGCGTTGATGGCGGGGTCCTTCATGGAAAACTTCACTTCGCTCTTTCGCAGAACGGTGTTCTGGTCCGGAGCGATCAAGCGGACGCTTTCGACGAAGTTGCCCATGCCGGCGGTCCAGCGGTTGAAGACATTGAGTTTAAAAGCGGTCACGGGCACTTGCGGAACGCGAATCAGGTCGAGGACGCCAATGAGGAAAAAGTGGCCGGTGATCTCCTGGCGGACATCCTCGCAAATGAGAGAACATTGCAAATCGGGCAGGATGCGGGTGGGTTGCATAGATTGAATTTTTTAGGGGGTGGCTCCAGTGCCGGCCTGTTCGGCGGCGCGCACGGTGTTGCACATGAGCATGGCGATCGTCATAGGGCCAACCCCTCCGGGATTGGGAGTGATTTTTCCAGCAACGGGCTGGACGGCGTCAAAATCGACGTCGCCCACGAGGCGGGAACCGCCCTTGGCGGCGGCGTCATTAACGCGATTCACACCCACATCAATGACCGTGGCGCCGGGCTTCACCATGTCCGCCTTCACAAATTCCGCCACACCCATGGCGGCGATCAGGATGTCGGCCCGCCGGCAATGGGCCGCAATATCGCGCGTGCGCGAGTGACAGAGCGTGACCGTGGCGTTGGCATGGCGCGCCTTCTGGCAAAGCAGGGCGGCCATCGGTTTGCCCACGATGTCGCCTCGGCCCAGGATGACGACTTCGGCCCCGTCGGTTTTCACGCCGCTTCTTGCGAGCAACTCGAGGATGCCGCCTGGCGTGCAGGGAACAAACCCGGTTGTGTCGCCAAGCAGAAGTTTGCCGACGTTGACCGGATGGAATCCGTCCACGTCCTTTCCGGGGAGCACGCTTGGATAGACATGGGTGGGCCGAATTTGAGGAGGCAACGGGGATTGCACCAAAATGCCGTGAATACGGCTGTCCGCGTTCAATTGACGGAGCAGGTCCAAAAGCTCCTTCTCGCTTGCGTGCCCATCCAGGATTTTGGTTTCCGAGTAAATGCCCAGACGGGAGCTGGCCCGTTCCTTCATCCCGACATACACTCTGGAGGCGGGATCCTCCCCGACGCGCACGAACGCCAGGCCGGGGATGACCTGGCGGGCTTTCAAGTCGGCCAGGCGGCGCGCCGTTTCAGCGAGAAGTTGTTCAGCGATGGCGCGTCCATCAATGAGGTTGGGAAACGCCATTACGGCATTGCTTTGAGCTCTTCCACGTTGATGACCGGTGTGTTGGGCCAGCGTTCGTCGAGCAATTCCTCGCCGGTCACCAGGATGCGCTGGCCCTCATAATCTCGGAGCATGAAATTGGACGCCGGGCTGTGAAGATAATTGATCGTCCTGCCGGTGTCTTTGCTTTCCAGAACGAAATAGGTGGGAGCTTGAATACTGACGCTGCGCTTTACAATCCCTTCGCGGGTGACAATGCGTTTGCTCATCTCCTCTTCAACTGGAGGCGAAACCACGGTGTCCGGCGGCGCGTTGATCTCCGTCACCGGGTCAGGGGTTTGGATCGTGTCTGCGGCGACCGGGAAGGGTAACTCTTCCTGTTTTTCAATCAGATGAGAGGCGACGAACGCGTAGGCATCAGGCGGCGGATCGATCTTCAGCCAGACGCCCTTGGTTTCCAGAGGGTGCACCTCAGTGCCACTGTCCACACGTCCCAAAATGCTGTAGTTCTCTCCGGGGCCGGCGCGGAGGTTCAAGCGGCTGGCAGTGACTTTCCTGGTGGACGGGTCGATAAAGCTGGAATGAACCCAAACATCGGCGTCCTCCGGCAAGGCGATTTTGGACCAGTTCGGCGGTTCATCCGTTTTCGGGGTTTTGAGGGTCGTTTCCTCCAGCACGATCACTTTGTCGCCTTTTTTGAGACGGGCCACGATCTCGCTGTTGATGGCGGCCTGGGCTCGGATGTTGACATTGTTTTGCCTGATGACGGCTGGGGTGCCGGCCGGGGCATTCTCCGGAGGTTGCGCGGCTGATGGGGCGGGCTCTGGCGCGGGAGGAGCTTCGGGTTCGGCCGCGGGGACAGGTGCGGCAGGCGGAGTTTCAGGCAGACCGGGGCTTTCCTGAGCCGGCTGAGGGTCCGAATTGGCCGGAATATCATCTTCCTGGGCGCTGACGGACCGCGAACCCAGGGCAATCGCTAGCAAGAGTGCCAAGGCAAACCGGTATTTAATGTTCATGGGATTGAAGTAGAGATTTAATCTCGGTTTCTGTCAACGTTCGCCATTTGCCCGGAGGCAGTTCGCCCAGTTTGATTGGGCCAATCTGGACGCGCTGAAGACGCAGAACTGAAAGCCCGATGGCGGCGCACATGCGGCGGATTTCCCGTTTTTTGCCCTCGACAAGTTCCAGCTCGAGCACGCTCTGCGTCTGGTTCGAGGAAAGAACACTCGCCTTTCTAGCCTGTAAAAGCTCCCCCTCGTCCATCAGGCCCTTGACCATCCTGGCCGCGGCGGAGGCCGCTACTCTTCCCTCGATGAAGACGCGGTAGGTCTTTCGCGTGCCGTAGCGGGGATGAGTCAGTTTGAGCGCGAATTCGCCATCGTTGGACAAAAAGAGCAAGCCCTCGCTATCGGCGTCGAGCCTGCCGACGGGATAGACATTTTGCCATTCCCGCGGCAGTAGTTCGCCCACTGTGCGGCGCCGCTGGGGATCGCTCCGCGTGCAGAGGTAACCGCGAGGTTTGTGCAACGCCAGATAAAGCCTTCGACGCGCTTTGACGACCTGGCCATCGACGCTGACCCGGTTTTGGCCCGGTTGAACTTTTGTTCCGAGGGCAGTGACTGTCTGGCCGTCAACGGTTACCCGTCCAGCCAGAATGATTTCCTCGCTGGCGCGGCGGGAAGCGACGCCGGCATCTGCCAGGAACTTTTGAAGACGCACGGGGCGATCCACAAAGCGGTGGCTGGAACCTCGGCCATCAGGCAGGAGTTGAGCCCGGGAGCGGTCGGAGCCAAAGGCAGGCTCCTTTTAGGCTTCGGGCTTGGTCTTGCGCAGTCCGACGACGCGATCTCCGCTCTTCCACAATCCGCGCTTCTTGAGCAACTCGACCCGTTCAAACCGCTTCAAGACATTTCTCTTCGCGCCTGCTGTGGCTGCGGCACGCAAGCTTCGATGCTGTGACATGGCTTAAATTCGTTAAATGATTAAAGGGCAGGCCGTTCCTGCGTTCGTTTACAAACGAGCGGTTCTTTTAGCATGCGAACGAGCGCCGCGCAAAGACTTCTTTTTGCCGGTTCCAACCTGATCCGGAAGACTTTCGGCCCGCTGCGGTCGCTTGGTGGACATTTTCTGCCGGGGAGGTCGGGGAGGGGTGTGGATTGCCGCCTTCAAGGCACATTTGGCCTTGGGATTGCTGAGATGGCCGCAAGATGGTCGGCATCTCCTGTTTCGGCGCGACCTCATAAACGGAATTAGCGGAAAAAGATTCGAACCATGGTTGGGCAATTATCCGCCAGCGAAGAATCGCAACTGGGCCAAACGATTGAGATGTTCGAGACGATCACTCAATCGCAACCCCAGGATTATCAATCGCTCGAAATTCTCAAGGAAGCCTACGTCAAGCTGGGCCAGGAGCACGATGTTCTGCGCACCTCCAAACGTATTGCGCATGCCTACGTCCTGATGGGCCAGCTTTCCTCGGCCATTCTCGAGTATGAGAGCATTCTGCAGCGCTACCCCGAGGATCCGGACGTTTTGGCCGCTTTGCGCGAGATTGAAAGCAAGGCAAACAGCCTGACCAGCCCCGTCGCGCCGGCGGAAGAGGAAGCCGAGAAGCCCGCGAAAGCCTCGCCTGGCAAGCGCCAGCGTGGTGTTCGTCCAGTGCCTGCCGACATCGACGACGGCCGCCAGGCCATGTCCAAGCTGTTCGTGCAGGGGAAGTTCATCGTTCAGGCAGACTTCGACGCCTGCTGGATGAATGCCGATTTCAGCACGCCCCTTAAGGGGCCGGTCGAGCCGTTCGTTCAGGTCATGGCCGATAAAGGCGTCTTGCCACTCGACAAGTCCCTGCGGCTTATCTCCGATAAGGCCCGCCTCGGTTATCTCCCGCTCGAAAAGTACGACTACGACGTCGAACTGGCCCGGACTTTTCCGGCGGAAAGCTGCCTGCGCTGTTGCGTGCTGCCATTCGACCGGATGAGCAAATCGGTGTTGGTGGCCACTGCCAATCCG
>CAZCUL010000612.1:0-4091 GCA_964501475.1 uncultured Verrucomicrobiota bacterium
ACAGGTCGAGCTTCTTGGCCCCGAACCGGGCGATATCGGTGAAGGTTTCCGCCCCGGCCAGCACCGCCAGCAGGCAAAGCAGCACAATCTCGTCCAGCGGATACACCACCTTGCCGGCCGGCCGCGGGTCCGGAAGATCGCGGAAATACTTCAGAAAACAACGCCCTCAGCAACCGCCCCGTCCACCGCCATCGTGACCTCCCATACCAAATCCGAGGCCACCCATCGAGTCAGAACTCTACCGCCCTGTCACCAACTCCTTCACCCGATTGGTCTGTGGACATAGACGTGGCAGCTGGTGCCGGTATGAGGTAGAATACTAATTCGTTTGGAAAATCACACATACAAGGCGCAACCTATTGTTGTTTTGTTAATTACTAGCACAACAGTCGACAATCGATGAAGCAGGAGAAAAAGAGCCGTTTTCACTTTGGTCGCGCGGCATCTATCGGTCAACTGAGTTTGGGAATGAGAGTGGATTGCGATGACCGGCGGGGATCCAATCGAATATGACTTGTTTATCAGCTATGCCCACCGCGATAGCCAGCCGGTGCCGGGGATCAACAACGCCGGCTGGGTCGAAACCCTGTATGCATACATAAAGAATCAACTCGGGTTTCGATTGGGTCGCGACCCGTCCTTGTGGATGGATAGCGCCGACCTGAGACACGGTGAAGCCGTCAGCAAACAACTTATTGATAAGGTCCAAAAATCTAGATCTCTTCTTGTCGTGTTGTCACCCAGCTATCTGCAATCCGAATGGTGCCGTCGAGAGCGCAATGAGTTCCTTAAACTGGCGAAGGAACGTCGCGACATCGAGAGCATTTTCATTGTTGAAGTCGATCAAATCGATCGCGCCGAAATTCCAGTCGAACTGAGCGATCTGAGGACATTCCGGTTCTGGAAATCATTGGAGGGTGGCGCGACCAGGACGCTTGGTTTCCCTCATCCGGACAAGGATCAGGACTACTCCGATCGTGTGGTGGAACTGTGCTTCGAGATCGCCCGTTTGTTGCAAAAACGTCCTCCGCCACCTATACCACCTGGCGGCCCGGGTCTTACCGACCACACCAGGCCGCACTGGCCCGAGCCTACCGCAGTATTTCTGGCGCAGGTGACGGACGACCTTGATACGGAAGCAGCCTCCGTGCGGTCCTTTCTCGAGCAGCATGGCATCTCTGTATTGCCGTCGGCGGGGGTCGTTTACCCGCCGAACCTTGCTGCCTTCCAGAAAGAGGCTGAGAAAGATATCATCGCCTCCGAGTACTTCGTGCAGTTGTTGAGCGAGGTCGTCGGGAAGAAGCCTCCAGACATACCCCAAGGGTTTGCTGCATTCCAGTGCGACCTCGCCGAACGTCATGGCAAAGAAATTGTGCAGTGGCGAAATCCGAGCGTCCGGGTTGAAGACGTCAGCAATGAGTGGCATCGCGCCTTGCTTGAGCGTGCCACCGTCCAGGCCGGAAGCATCGAACTATTCAAGCCGGAAATTATAAGGAGGATTAAATTAAATGAAACAAGGCAAATTCTAGTCAAACGAGCGGCACAGCCTGAGCGGGACATGTTTCTTTTTGTCAATATGGACGATATAGACTGTGGATTGGCTAATGATGTCTGCGCTATTCTAAAGAGCGAGGGCATCCCTTTTTCCAAACGTTTCACGAGCGACAACCCGGAAGACAATCGCATCGACCTCGAAGATCACCTGCGCGCGTGCCACGGGTTGATTGTCATCTATGGCAAAACCAGTCCAGCCTGGGTCCGCCGACAAGTCCTCCAGGCGCAAAAGGCATTGGCGTACAGGGAAACGCGAGCGATGATGCGCGGTGTCTGTGTGGCTCCGCCAAAAAATAATAAGGATTTGGAGGATCCCGTGGGCATGTATCTGGATGCGGTGCTCGACTGCATGCAAGGCGTCAACAAGACAGAAATTCTTAAGTTCGTCGAACGCGTTCGGGAATCCATCGCCTCTTCGAGCCCGGTTGCGGGTTGATGCTTTGCAACTGCCCTTATCCGGGCCTCAGGCCTTTTCGGTCCGACGAGGACCACATTTTCTTCGGCCGCGAGGAGCAGACCGATGACCTGCTGCGCCGGCTGAAGGACGGCCACTTTCTCGCCATCGTCGGATCGTCCGGCTGCGGAAAGTCGTCGCTGGTCAAGGCCGGACTGATCGCCGCCCTTGAAACAGGCTTAATGGGCAGCGAGGGCCCGCTCTGGCTCTGCGTGCAAATGCAGCCCGGGATGCATCCGATGCGCAGACTGGCCGAGGCTCTCGTCCAGAACAAGGCGCTGGTCCAGAGTGCGGAACGGACGCGTCTGGACGTCGATGGTGGCATGGCGCTTGGTCTGTTGCTGGCTCAACTGCGGCGCGGGCCGTTTGGGCTTGTGGAAGCTTTGCGACTATCGCCGCAGGCTCTCGCGCCCGCAGGCAGCGCCGGTAAGGCCGCTCTGGCTTCGACGCTGAACGGCATGTCGGAGGCGGGGCTCAGGAACGATCAAGCCGGCGCAGGAGAGATGGTCTCCGCCCCTCGCCAAAACCTTCTCGTGCTGGTCGACCAGTTCGAGGAGATTTTTCGCCTTTATCAGGAGAGCGATACTGACGAGGCCCTCGCCTTTGTTGCGCTCTTACTGCAAACGGCGTGCGAGGCTGAGCGTCAACAGTTGCCAATCTACGTCGTCATCACCATGCGCTCAGACTTCATCGGCGACTGTGCCCTGTTTGACGGCCTGCCGGAGGCGTTGAATCGCAGCCAATACCTTACGCCCCGTCTTCACCGTGAACAGTTGAGGCAGGCGATCGTCGGGCCAGCCAAAGTATTTGGCGGCGACGTTCAGCCTGAACTCGTGTCCTTGCTCCTCAACGAAATCGGCGATGATCAGGACCAGTTACCGCTTTTGCAGCATCTCTTGATGCGAATGTGGACATGGCGCGGCCGCTCCAGCTCTGGCGCGAAAAAAGTGTTGATGCTCGAGGACTATCGAGCCGTGGGAGGACTGGAAGACGCGTTGTCCAGGCACGCCGATGAGGCCTACGAGCGCCTGAACCCACTTGGGAAACGGATCACCGAGGATCAACGGATCGCCGAGGTCATGTTCCGCCAAATCTCGAAGTTGGGAGAAGATGGGCGGGCAATCCGTCGTCCGACAGAGGCAGGGCGGATTGCCGATCTGGCCGGAACGACGCTGGCTGCGGTCGAAGCGGTCGTGAACGTCTTCCGCGACCCGGAGGTCTCTTTTTTGATGCCGCCGCTTCCCGAAGCGGTCGAGCCTAATACAAAGCTGGATATCAGCCATGAGAGTCTCATCCGGCAGTGGGACCGTTTGCGCCAGTGGGCCAGGGATGAAGCCGACAAGGCTCTGCGATACCGAGAGATCGTTGCGGACGCGACAAAATACGAAGATGGGAAAGGGAACCTCTGGTACGGCCACGAACTGAACCAGGCTTTGAACTGGAGGGACAAACAGAAGCCAAATGCAAGCTGGGCTCAGATCTACGGCACACGGGACGAATTCCGGCGCTTCGAAAATTTTCTGAATAAGAGTGAGGAGGCAGAGCAGGCAAAGCTGGCAGAGTTGGCCAGACGGGAAGCCGCAGAGCAGGCAGAGTTGGCCAGACAGGAAGCCGCAGAGCAGGCAGAGTTGGCCAGACGGGAAGCGGACCGCAAGAGAACACTGCGTGTGTGGCAGGTTGCCGCCGTCACGTGCGCCTTTTTCTTTGTCTTCGCTCTGCTTGCCGCAGGGTGGGCAATCACCGCCAAGCGCGCCATCGCCGAACAGAAGGCAAAAGTCATTGCGGCAAGCGCGAACCTGGAAACGGCGAGGGGCGATCGACGTGTTGCTATCCTAGCCCTGCTGGAAGTGCTCCCTGATCCCGATGCATCGGCAAACCCGCTGAACCGGGCCTGGCGGTGGCTCACCCTTAACGATCCACCCGTCGTGGATGAGGCCGTGCGCGCGCTGGGGCAGGCCTCCTATCTACCGATTGGCCGAGCCCTTGCGATCCCGGACCAGAGACTGCCATTCATCTCCGCCATTTTTCCCACCGAAGATTTTCTGGCGGTCTTCACAGAGCAGTCTGCTCACCGACTGGATCC
>CAZCUL010000613.1:0-9589 GCA_964501475.1 uncultured Verrucomicrobiota bacterium
CAGGTCATGGACTTGGTCAGCCATGCCAGAAACTGAGATGCACCCGAACGCCGGCCGGCGGCGAGCCTTTTTGATTGTCGGCCCCCAGCCGGCAAGTATGATCCCTGTTCGTGCCGCAAACAGTGATCTCGATGGTTCAGAGCGGCGGTTTCGGGCAGGCGGTTTGCGCCACTGCCCCGGGGCGTCGGAAAAACCAACGAATGAATAAAGCTGCGCCATATGTCCACTGAGCGCTTCTCAAAGGTCGCCTCGTCCAGACTAAGCTTCGTCCCGGGCATCATCGTCATTGATCAACATCAATGTATCGCTGCCTGCAACCCCGAATCCGCCCACCTGCTGTTCACGGACACAGCTTGCCTCGCCGGACACCCGGCCGCCGACTTGCCGCCGCCGCTGGCAGCCCTGGTTCGCGACACGTTTTTAAACGGGCGTTCGGCTCCGGTGCATCAGATCCAAATCGGGGCCGATCCGGAGCCGCGAATCCTCTCGGTCACCGTCACACTCGCCCTTGATCCCACGCAAGCCATCCAACAGGTCGTTCTCTCGCTTGTGGACCTGGCGATGATTCGGCAATTCGAAGCCAACATGCGCCAGCTCGACCGCCTGGCGAGCATTGGCACGCTTTCGGCCAGCATGGCGCACGAAATCAAGAACGCGCTCGTGGCCGTCAGAACCTTCGTCGATCTGCTCCTGAGCAAAAATCAGGAGGCGGAACTGGCCGAGCTGGTCAGCCGGGAATTGCGCCGCATCGATTCGATTGTCAGCCAGATGCTCCGCTTTGCAGGACCTGCCCGCCCGACGTTCGCCGCCGTTCATTTGCATGAGATCCTGGATCAATCTTTGCGCCTGATCCAGCACCAGCTCGAGGGCCGAAAGATCTCACTCGAGCGCGCGTTTCAGGCCGCTCCCGAAACGATCAAGGGCGATGACTATCAATTGGAGCAGGCTTTCGTGAATCTCTTCTTCAACGCCATTGAGGCCATGGGGCCCAGTGGAATACTGACGGTAAAAACTGCGGTCCTCCCGGGCCAGACCCAGCCCGCCGGCGGGGATAACTCTCCGGCTCCATCAGTGCAGGTGTGGATCACGGATACGGGAATGGGCATTGCGCCGGAAAATCTCGACCGCCTCTTCGAGCCTTTCTTCACCACCAAACCGAACGGCACCGGGCTCGGTTTGGCGATTGCCCGCCGGATCATTCAGGAACATCGCGGCACCATCCATGTCGAAAGCCGGCTTAATGGCGGCACCACCTTCCGCGTCAGCTTTCCTTTGCCCGACACCGCCGCCCGCCGCCAGCCGCAACCCAACGCGCAAGCCGCCCGGTAGAGTTGAGTTGCCAGAAGACCTCCGCCATTGGTCCCGCCCATGCCGCCACTCAGCACGCTCTACATCATCAGTGATATCCACTACGGTTCGACCGCCGAAGCGGCCCGGCAGGCGGCTTTACTCGATGGTATCAGGAGCCCTTTTCGCCGCTGGTGCGTCCGCATGCTGCGGCATCACATCTGGCTCCGCAATCCCTTTGTCCACAATCACTTGCTCGACCAGTTCATCCAGGATGTCAAAGGCGCCGAACTAGTCGTCGCCAACGGAGATTATTCCTGCGATAGCGCCTATGTGGGGGTTTGCGATGATGCTGCGTTTCAAAGCGCAGCCGAATGCCTCCAAAAGTTGCGCGCCGCGTTTGGCGAGCGTCTGCACACCGTTATAGGCGATCACGAGCTCGGCAAGAAAATGCTGGCGGCAGACGTCGGCGGGCTGCGGTTATCCAGTTACGAACGCTGCGTTAATGGGCTGGACTTGAAGCCGTTTTGGCAGGTTGCCATCGGCGATTATGCGCTCATCGGGGTGACCTCCACATTGGTGGCGCTGCCGGTTTACGCGCGCGAAGGATTGCCGGCTGAATCGTCCGCCTGGGAAAGGCTTCGCTCCGATCATCTCGCCGAAGTGCGAGCCGCGTTCAATGCCCTGAAGCCTTCCCAAAGGATCCTGCTCTTTTGTCATGATCCCACCGCTCTGCCCTTTCTCTGGCGCGAAGATTCCGTCCGGCGCAAGCTGCCGCAAATTGAGCGCACCATCATTGGGCACCTTCACTCGCCGCTGATGCTGCATCAGGCGCGAATGCTGGCCGGTGCGCCCAGGATTGCATTCCTGGGACATACGCCGCTCCGTTGGACCTCCGCCCTCCGCGAAGCGCGCCACTGGAAGCCGTTTAACATTCTCCTTTGTCCTGCGCTCACCGGAATAGAGCTGTTGAAAGACGGCGGCTACTACTCAGCGCGCCTTTATGCGGAGAAGGAGCGGCCGGCCCAATTTGCCTTTCGCCGGCTGGTCTGGCGCAGATAGCGGCGAGCGACCACGCCCTGCGCCCTGCGCTGCGTTTCTTCAGGGCAACGCTCTGATAAACTCGTCCGAGCGCTCGATGGCGGTGTTCATTTCCTCCAGCAGTTTCGCAATCTCCGTCTGAATGCTCGCCGCCTCGCCCTTCAGCGAGGCAATCGCCTGCGCGTTGAGGTTGTGCTTCAGAAAAAGCACATGGTCGCGAAACTGAATCAGCACCGGCTGCATGCTCTCTTCCGCCCGCTTGAGCGCCGCATGCAAGTCTTCATAGCGTTCCCGCGTTTGCCTGAGAGAAGCGCGGCTCTTCTCCTGCATCGCCTCGGAAGAGATCAGCTTGATCTCGCTCTCCCATTCTTTGAAGAGATCGGCAGCCACCGTTTCCACCTCGCGAATGCGTGCCCGCACCTCCCCGGCGCGCGTCTCGGACCGATCGTAATCCCTTTGCAACGCCCGGTAGGTCTTCTCCAGCTTCCCGCCTTCGAATCCATACAGCTCCTTGAGGCGCGTCAGCGCATCCTTGAACTGGTCGCCGGCCTCCTTTTGTTCGTCCCGCGCGGCAGCGACCTTTTTCTTCAGCAGGTCGCGCTTGTAAACTCCCACTTTTTCCAAGGCAGCATAGTAGGTGCTCCGGCAACCAACTCCCGTCCACAGGCCCGCCAAAAGCAGCGCCATCCAAATGGCTGATCTCATGAAACCAACTATGCTAGAGGTTCGCCGCGAAGGCGAGCAGGTTCCGATATTCCACCAACACGCTTTTCAAGGCGGCGATAAATGCGTCTTCCTGCAGCTTCTGCGGGGCGGCGAACGGCGTTTCGAAGATGATCTCGAACGGCAACGGGTCCAGCAGCTCCGGCGGCGAGGCGAGGATGCCGTCGTAACATTGCGAAATGATCCCGCCCTCGGCTTGAAAACCGTCGATGACCGGCCGTGTGTTCAGCGGCAGGATTTGGGCGGCGGCCTTTAAAGCGGGCAAAAGCAGGTCCCGGGTCAAGACCGCGCCGCGCACAAATCCATAGACGCCGTCACTGGTGTCGTCCGAGTGCAGCGAAATCAGCCCGTGAAAGGAGTGCCGGCGAATCTCCTGTTCAAGCGCCCGCACTTCCGGCTCGGCTGAATCCAGCCAGAATTCCCGATTCAAATCCCTGCCGCTGGCAGCTTGCCTTGTTCCGGCCCGAAAGCCGGATGGGTTGCAAACTGGATAGACAAAGAGGCGGTAGCCCTGGGCCAGTTCCGGCAAATCCGTGAGCGCATCGAGGAAACGAATGGCGGCGCAACTGCCGGAGGGTTCATCGCCATGAATCCCCGCAAAAATTCCGATGCGAATGGAGTCGCCGCCTCCGGCCGGCCCCGCGAAATGATAAGAAGGCAGCGCGTCCCAGTCGCTTTCGGGGCGCGACAGCGACAGAGGCTGAGCGGAGAGCCATTTTGAACCGCGAGCCGCCTGGTCGAGAGGCTCGAGCAGTTTGCGAATCGGGTCGTTAGCCACTCGATTCATTTTCTTCCGGGATTCCGGCCGGTCGAGCCAAAACAACCGCTGCGTCAGTCATGGCACAAGCTTTTCGAGTCGGATACGGCCAGCAGCGAAAATCCCGGAGCCGACTGCGTGGTTGTGATGATTGACGCGACCGGGACGACATCAAGGAGGTGAATGCGAAATATGGAAATCCAACGCGGTTTGTGTGCCCTCCTCCGGTTCCACCGTGTTTTTGGTCGTGAGCTGCGCCAGTGGAATTTAGGATGACAATGACGGGCAAACCAGCACAATCAGGCCAAAGCTTTTGGCTTTCCTGAACGAATGGCACCACAGAGATCAAAATGAGAGTTCCGTCCCGAATCTCCCACTGGGAGCGCATCATATTACCAGACATGAAAGCGTCCTCTATCGTGAGCCTGATGATGGCCGTGATGGCTGTCCTGATGACCGGGTGCAGCACCACCGAATCGACGGCGCTGCGTGTCTCCGGCACGCCGGGCGCGCAGTTCATCGCTCAGTACCGAACGGCTACGCTTTCGGGCAACGTCCATACCGTGATTTTGGGAGGCCCGCCATCGACTGTTTTGGAGGTCTCCGGCGAACATTTTACCTGCGACATTGCGAAGGAGAATCCCGCTTCACATTTGAATGCTGAGGTCCGGCAGGGAGGAAAACTCGTTTACCGCGCTGAGGCGCCCCCAAACACCCGCGGGGTTCGGATTTCACATGAGCAAGGGGAGTGGCGCCAGGAAACGTACTGATCGCATTTTTCCCCCGACGAACGGCGCTCCGGCCGGCCGAATTCTGGTCCCCTCCCCCCGTGAGGAACGAACGAGGAGAGGGGAACCTGAGCGAAGAATTTTTCGTCGTGCACCCTCACACCCACGCCCCCACTCATGAATTGACACAAAGGCAGCGATTCGGTGAGGTTCTCGCGATTGATGCCTTGACCCCAGATCGATGCGCGGGATCGGGAGGGCCAATGGCATTGGCGTTGCTGTGAAAGGCTTTATGCGTCGAGAACCGCCGTCCGCCAGTGAACTTACGGAATTGATTGCCGGGTTGAATCGCCTGGCCCGCAATCTTTGGTGGACATGGAATCAGGAATCGCAGGAGATTTTTCAGGAGCTCTCTCCGCGCGGCTGGCAAAACCTCTATCACAATGCCGTCGCCGTCCTCCACGAAGTATCGGATTCAGAACTGCGGGCCAGACTGGGCGATCCGGATTTTGCCGACCGGGTACGGCGCGTCTTGCGAGCCTTCGATGAATATCTAAACGAGAAGAAAACCTGGGCTGCGGCAAATGCGCAGGACCTCTTCGATCGCCCGGTAGCCTATTTCTCCGCTGAGTTTGGTTTCCATGAGACCCTTCCGATTGCGGCCGGAGGCCTGGGCATGCTGGCCGGCGATCACACCAAGGCGGCCAGCGATCTTGGCCTGCCGCTGGTGGGCGTGAGCCTCTTTTATCGCGAAGGTTACTTTCAACAAGCCCTCAGCCAGGACCATTGGCAGGTGGATTATTACACGCACCTGAATCCGAAAAATCTCCCGATCGAACCGGTCCTCGACGCCAAAGGCGAACGGCTGACCGGCACATTGCGGATTGCGATGGCTCAAGTGACCTTCCAGGCCTGGCGCGTCAACGTCGGTCGGGTCCCTGTTTATTTGCTCTGTACTGACCGGCCGGAGAATGAGCCGCTTTATCGCGACCTGACCATGCGGGTTTACGGAGGCGACAGCACCACGCGCATCATGCAGGAGATGCTTCTGGGCGTGGGCGGAGTGCGTTTATTGCGACAACTCGGCATCATGCCCTCGGTCTTTCACATGAACGAAGGGCACGCCGCATTTTTAACCCTCGAGTTGATCCGGGAGAAACTGGCTTCGGGGCGATCCTTCGTAAACGCGTTCGAGGAGACAAAGAACGAATGTCTGTTTACGACGCACACGCCGGTGGAAGCCGGGCATGACCGGTTCAGCCCGGACCTGGTTCAATACGCCGCGCACAAGTTCACGAGCCAATTGAAGATTTCGCGCGACGATCTGATGGGGTTGGGGCGGGTCGATCCAAAGAACGAGCAGGAGCCGTTTTGCATGACCGTTCTGGCATTGCGATGTTCCCGCGCGGCCAACGGGGTGAGTGAACTCCACGGCGAGGTTTCGAGGCAGATGTGGCAGATGCTCTATCCGGGCAAGACGGCGGATGAAGTTCCGATCGGGCACATTACCAATGGAATTCACCTGGCCAGTTGGATGAAGGGTCCAGTGCGCCGTTTCTGGCGTCGGAAATTGAACGGCGAGTTCGAATCGTTCAAACCCGCCACCGGCGAAACGACGGCTTTTTGGCGCAATGGAAACGGATTGCAGTGGGACAAATTCCTCAACGACCCGGTTTTCTGGGAGAAAATGGCTGATCCCGGATTCATTTCGGATGAAGAGATTTGGGCGTTGCGTTATCGCCTCCGGCGGGAACTCATCGAGTTCGCCCGGCGCCGGCTCCTCATTCAGGGCCAGCGCCTCACTCACGGAGATTTCATCAAGTTCGACCAGCTTTTGCACCCGGACGCGTTAACCATCGGTTTCGCCCGCCGCTTTGCGACTTATAAACGCGCTCCGTTGATCTTTCAACAGTTCGAGAATGTTTTGAAACTCGTCCATGACAAACAGCGCCCCGTCCAGTTCATCTTCGCCGGCAAAGCGCATCCCCGGGATGACGAAGGCAAACGCTACATCCAGCACATCGTTCACCTGAGCGAATATAGCGACCTGAAAGGTCATCTCGTCTTCATCGAGAACTACGACATGCACGTCGCTCGGCAGATGGTCTCGGGCTGCGATGTCTGGTTGAACAATCCGCGCCGGCCGCTCGAAGCTTCCGGGACAAGCGGCATGAAGACATCCTGTCATGGCGGCTTGAATTTCAGCATTCTCGATGGTTGGTGGAGGGAAGGCTACGATGGCACGAACGGCTTCGCTATTGGCGGCGATTCTCATCCCGACTCGATTGAAGAACAGGACAGGCGGGACAGCGAGGACCTCTACAAGACGCTTACCGAAGAAGTCATTCCCTGCTTCTACGATCGCGACGCCGGCGGCTTGCCGAGGAGATGGATCGGAATGATTCGCCGGGCGATGGTGACGCTCGTGCCGAAATTCAATACCTGGCGGATGGTCCAGGAGTACACAGACAAATACTACCGGTCCCGCTGACATCCTTCCGGCCCACGACCGCAAAGCGACAGTTTTCCGGATGCCTATGCAGCATGGGCTTGCCTCGTTCTCTTCCCTGCTTTCGGGAGGCCATGGGATATCCGCATGAGCCTTGTTTCCCATCCTCGCCGCGCTAAATTCGAGAGGTGACACCCGATATCAAGTCGCAAACGCGCGAAGAGCTGGCTGCCCGATTCCGCGACTGGGATCAGCCGCCCTATCGTGTCGATCAACTGCTGCATTGGCTCTACGTCAGCAAGGTTGTTACCTGGGACGAGATGACAAATCTCCCCAGGCCGCTTCGCCAGCAACTGCAAGGAAGCTGCTCGTTGAACGTCCTTGAACTGGCCCGGAGACAGGGTGCGCGCGACACCACGCAAAAATTTCTCTGGCGGTTGAACGATGGCGCGCTCGTTGAAACCGTGTTGATTCCGGCGAATCCGGCGCTTTACGGTGACCCCAGCGACCGCCACACCCTCTGCATTTCCACGCAAGTAGGCTGCGCTTACGGTTGCAAATTCTGCGCCAGCGGGCTGGAAGGATGGAAACGCAATTTGCAGCCCGAAGAGATCATCGAGCAGGTGATCGGGGTGGAACGATGGCATGGGGCTCAGCCGCGAACGGATTGCGAGGAGGAGGCGCCGCCGGGTCAAGCCTCCATGCCCACCCCGGGACCGCCAGCACCAGACCCGGTCATGCCCCGACGGCTCATCAATAACCTGGTCGTTATGGGCATGGGGGAACCGCTGGCGAATTACGAAAACCTCCTGAAGGCTTTGCACATTCTCACTGCGCCCTGGGGCGGAGGGATTGGGGCGCGCAAAATCACGATCTCGACCAGCGGTCTGGTCCCACAAATTCGCAGGCTCGCGGATGAGCCGCTTCAGTTTCGGCTGGCCGTTTCCCTGCATGGCGCCACCGACCAAGTACGGAGTCGCATTATGCCCGTCAACCGCAGGTATCCGCTGCGGGAATTAATTGGCGCCTGCCAGTACTACCGCGAACGCAAGGGCCGCATCATCACGTTTGAGTATATTCTGATGGCGGGTGTCAACGACCGGGTCGAGGACGCGCGGTCTTTATCCCGGCTGGCGCGGCGATTGCATGCCAAGATCAATTTGATTCCCTATAACAAGGTGGAAGGACTGCCCTGGGAACGTCCGTCCGAGGCCGCGCAAGAGGCGTTCCTGGCGGTGCTCAGGCGCGACAAGGTGACAGCGACCTTGCGGCGTGAGAAAGGGCACGACATCGATGCGGCTTGCGGCCAGTTACGTTTGAAAACAGAGCGGCAACTTCAATCGCTTGCCGCTGGTTAATGGATGGAGTCCGGGGCAGGTCCGAGGGCCAGCGGAATTGAAACAAGCTTTTGAAGGTTTGAATGCGCCGGCGAATTCTTGGAAGATCACACAGCATGATTATCGATGTTCACACGCATTTGAATAATTACGATGAAAGCAAGGTGGTTGCTTTGCAGGAGCGGCTGGACCAGTTGCAGGAATCGATTCGTTACAACCGCGTGGACCAGGTGCTGGTTCTTACTTCCTACAAGGTCAACCAGCACCGACCTTCCACGCGAGAGGTGGTGGAGATCACCCGGAACATTCCTCACATCCATGTCGTCGCGGGCATCAGCGTCATGACTTACCGGGAGCGCGACCTGCGCGAACTGGCGGACTTCCTGAAGGACGGTCTGGTGGCCGGTCTCAAGCTCTACCCGGGTTACGAGCCATTTTATCCCTATGATCGGCGCTGTCAGGTTCTTTACGACCTCGCGATGGAATTTGATGTGCCGGTCATGTTTCACACCGGCGACACCTACACACCTCAAGGCAAGCTTCGATTCGCGCACCCGCTCAACATTGACGACGTGGCCGTGGACCATCCGCAAATGCGCATTGTGATCTGCCACATTGGAAACCCCTGGATTCGGGATTGCATGGAGGTGGTTTACAAAAATCGAAACTGCGCGGCGGACATTTCCGGGCTCGTGCTCGGAGATTTTAAATCGAAATTCAAACGCTTCATGCTTCAGCAAGTCAAAGAGATGATTCTCTATGCCGGTGAGCCGGAATACCTTCTCTACGGCACTGATTGGCCGATCTGTCGGATGCGAACCTATCTGGCGTTTGTGGAGGAGCTGAAGCTTTCCCAGGACACCAAAGACAAGATCTTTTGGAGAAACGCGGTCCGCATCTTCAAGCTGCCGGTGAACCAAACGCCCGTTACCTGAAATTCTGGAGAGCGCTCCCCTCGAACGTCCCTCCCGGTCCGGGAAAACGTCCCGAACGCCGCCACGGCCGCTCAGACGGCCGGCTTTCCGGCGGCATCAATACAAAGCGGATTGGATATTGCGACGCGAATTCGTCCAGGGTGCGTTCGACTCCGTATATGAAAAAAGCCGTTGCCAGGGCGTCGGACTCCAGGCAAGTCGGAGCGATGACGGTGCAGGAGGCGATTCCCTGAACGGGAAGTCCCGTTCGCGGGTCGAGGATATGGCTATAACGCCGGCCTTCGAAGACGAAGAAGTTCTCATAATTTCCCGATGTGGAGATCGCTGCATCG
>CAZCUL010000614.1:0-3537 GCA_964501475.1 uncultured Verrucomicrobiota bacterium
TCGGCTCGCCAGAGGCATGGCGACAAAGCGGGGTGTGCATGTGATAATCCGCGGGCAGCGGCATGCTTAACCCTATGGCCGCTTTGCACGGGCCAGCAAGGGACTTTTTGTACCAACGGATAAGCGGTCGCGTACGCGACAGTTTATCCGTGTGGCATTGGGACCATCGCGAAAGAGCAGCCGGAAGGGTCGGAGGCGGTAGCCGGCGGCCGGAGTGCGCCGAAGAAAGGCCGGCGCGGTCTCTCGACCCGCGCCGGCCTGAAGATGCTGAAGACCCGAACTACTTCAGTTCGGCTTCGTAGAACTCTTTCCAGTCGTCGAGGTTGTTCAGGTTGACGGCATCCTTGGGCGCATCGGCATCATCCGGGATGGCGCTGGCGCCGAGGACAGTTTTGCGGGTCTGGTCGTCGTGGTTGTACCCGCGAATGGCGCTGTTCAGCTTCTCAATGGAAGCTTTGTCGAGCTTGACGCCCGGCTGCTTTTTCACCCAGGCCTCGAACTGCGGGTAAGTGGGTTTCTCGGTTTTGATGTAGTCCAGGACTTTCTGGCGGTCGAGGCCCAACCCATCGATCACCATCTGGTCGTAACCTTTTCCGGCGCCCGGGTAACCCGCAGCCAGCTTGCCGCGCGCTTCCAGCGAAACTTTCAGCCAGAGACGGGGCAGGTGCCATACGCCCAGCGGACCGGCCGTGCCCGAACTGATCAGAGGAACAATTGTGTTTGCCATAGGATTTTTTGCGTTGGTTTTTACATGGAGTTAACGGGCGCCAGCTTAGGAAAAATAGAAAAACGGTCAACGGCATTTTGTTCCGGCGCATTTTTACATTGCCACCGATGGGGTTCCGCCTTGCCCCGGAACAGGCCTCAAGCAAACCCCGGTATTGAGGTTATGGATCCTTCGCCTCCCGACATGGACACCAGTGCTTGTCACCCGCTCGACAAGGCCAGCATCCCATCGGCTGAAACCGGGACTCCAGGCGATGCGGAGATTCAGCAGAGCAGAAAGTATGGAGTTCCGCCTTCAGGCGGCCCGGGGTATGACTGACACGATGATTATCAAACCTTGCCAACGCCAACATCCCACCGGCTGAAGCCGGGACTCCGTACCAACTGCATGCAAGCTGGGCCGCATCCCCGTGATCGAGGCCAGCATGAACATTGCCGGATACCTTCACGGACAGCCTCGCATCCGAAGGACTTGCTATTCGTCCCGTCGCAGGACGATTCCGCGGTAACGCCAATTCCGGGAGAAGTCCTCGTGCGATAAAGTCCGCTTGCCGAAGAGCGGATCGCCCACCATAACCTCCGCATCCGTCACTTTCAGGACGGTGACATAGTGATCCAGCAACAGCGCGAATTTCATGCGCGCAATTGTGACGCCGGGGCCATCCAGTTCGGCCACGGAATGGAAACGTCGATACACGCACCGCAAACCCTCGGCTCCATAACGGCGCTCCAGCACTTTCGCCAGCACATCCGTCTCTGTTCCGGTAAACCGGGTGCTGCGAGCGAGAATGGCAATCTCGCCTTCTTCGGCCGCGAAATTCAAATGGCGCAAAGCAGTGACCGCCGCAGCCGGGCCGCAGTTATAATCGTTGCTTTGGAGGCAGACGCCATCCGCATCGACTTGCGTTGTCAGGCTTCGCAAATAGGACCGATTGAAGGCGGGCGCCAGAAACGGCAGCACACCGCATTGGAGAGTGAGAAGAACCATGACCAGCACGACGAGCCGCTTTGTGCGGAGACCTTTCAATCGGGAAAGAGGCGTGGTCAAGACCATCGGAGTGATGAGCGCGGTGAGAGCAAATTCGGTCCGGCCGGCCATGAGCCAGGAAAGAGGCGGCATGAATTCCAAGGCTGCAAAACGCCGAGCCAACCCAATCGCGCAGACGGCAAATAAGGGAAAGGCATAACCTAAAAGCCAATAGGGCTTCCGGAGCCGCCCAAACCAGCGTCCCAGAAGGACGCCTGCCGCCGCAAGGGCGGTTGCGCCCAGAGCTTCAATCCAGGGGTTCATGGTTGTGTGTTTGAGTATATCGCGTCTCGCGCCCCGGAAGCAAATGGAGGTGGAACCTCGCTGTTAAATGAAAGACTTGATTGTCAGATCACCTCGGGGGCTCGCGCGGGCCAAGGCTCAACTGGCTCAACTGCCTGTGCTTGCATCTTTCCTCGATGGCGACAGTATTGGGCGCATGAGTGCGCCTGCATCACCGCCGCCCCGGAAGAGGGGTTGTCTGATTTGGGGTTGTGTCGGTGCGGTCGTTCTTTGCCTGGGCGCGGCGCTTTTGATTTTCCTAGGTTACACGTTCCTCAATCGGACGGTAAACCGGTTCGTGGCGAATTACACGGAGACGCAGCCGGCGCCGTTGGCGGAAGTCGAGCTGCCCGAATCGGAGCAGGAGGCGCTGGAGGAGCGCGTCAAGAGGTTTGGCGAAGCGCTGGAAAGCGAAACTGGCCCGGCCGAACTGGTTTTAACGGCGGAGGAATTGAACGCTCTGATTCAGGAGTCGCCGGATTTTAAAGAGAGAGTGTTTGTCGCGATCGACGACGACCGCATCAAGGCGGAGGTCAGTATCCCGCTGGAAGAGATCTGGCCCGAACGGTTGGAGGGACGTTATCTGAACGGGACGGCCACCTTGCGCGTATCGCTCGAAGGGGGCGTGCTGGTGGTCATGGCCGAGGATTTGCAAGTGAAGGGCGAGCCGCTCCCGGCGTCGATTATGAGGGAAGTAGAGAAAGTGAATTTTGCCCAGGACCTTCAAAATGATCCGGAATTTGCAAAGAAGATGGCCAGGTTCGAGAGCATTACGGTCAAAGACGACAAAGTCATTCTGCGCACCAAAGGAAAGACCTCTGTCGATAAGAGCACACTTTGATGGTTTCACCGAACTCAAGGAACCAGTGGACGCGCTGCGGCTGATCTTCACACGGAATGGCGCTCGGCGCCGGTGGCGGTTTCGCCCCGCCAGTAACGCATGCTTTTCAAGAGAATCGATTTGAAACGGGCCCTGATATGGACTGTCCTGCCCGTCATGAGCCTCGGTGCGGCTAGCGGCCCAGGCACGGGCATTCAATACTCAGCATCAAACATCAGGCCGCCCGCCTGCCTTCGCGAGTTCAGGGGAATGTGGATCGCCTCGGTAAGCAACATCGATTGGCCCAGCCAAAAGAATCTCACGAGCGAACAGCAGAGGGCCGAATTGATTGCCCTGCTGGACCGCGCGGTCCAATTGCGTCTCAACGCCGTGATCCTCCAGGTCCGTCCCGCCTGCGACGCGCTCTATGCGTCGCCATTCGAGCCGTGGTCGGAATATCTGACCGGAGAAATGGGCCGCGCGCCCAAGCCCAGCTACGACCCTCTCGAATTCGCCATCGGGGAAGCCCACAAACGCGGTTTGGAACTGCACGCCTGGTTCAACCCTTTCCGGGCACGGCATCCTTCCGGCAAATCCCCTTTGGCATCGAGTCATATCAGCCGAACTCAGCCCGGGCTGGTCCGGCGTTACGGTCCGTATTTATGGCTCGATCCGGGCGAAG
>CAZCUL010000615.1:0-4263 GCA_964501475.1 uncultured Verrucomicrobiota bacterium
GTCTCTTCATCGAAAGCCGGCATTCCCTTCTTCACGTCCGTCAGCGCTGTCGGAGGATAAAAGGCGCCCGGGCCTTCGGGAATCTCGCCGCCCAAGATCAGTTTTGCGCCCTGCTGGAGGCTCTTCCGGACTTGTTCGTGCAATTGCTCGCGCAGGTCCAGACGCGCCATCGGGCCTACCTTGACGCCCTCCACGGTCGGATCGCCCATCTTCTGGATGCGCATCTTTTCGACAAACCGCTCTTGAAATTCCGCCAAAACGCTTGCGACCACGATAAAACGTTTGGCGGCAATGCAGCTTTGCCCCGAGTTGATCAGTCGCGAAGCAACACATGCTTCCACGGTCTTATCGATCTCGGCATCGGGCAGGACGATGTAGGGATCGCTTCCGCCGAGTTCGAGCACGGTTTTTTTCAAGAGCTTGCCGGCCGCCGCTGCCACCGACTCTCCTGCTGCGGTGCTGCCGGTCAAGGTGACGGCTTTTACCGCGGGATGCCCGATCAAACGGCTCACTCGATTCGATCCCACCAGCAAGGTTCGGAACAGCCCGTCCGGAATTCCCGCGCCGCGAAAGAGCTCTTCGATGGCGAGTGCGCAGCCTGAAACGTTCGAGGCATGTTTTAAAAGGACGGCATTTCCAGCCATCAATGCCGGCGTCGCCGCCCGAAACACCTGCCAGAACGGAAAATTCCAGGGCATGATGGCGAGCAGAGCGCCGAGCGGCTGGTAGCTGACAAAGCTTTTGCCTGTATCTGTGGCCACGATTTCCGGCGCGAGAGATTTCTCCGCTGTTTCTGCGTAGTAATCGCAGACCCAGGCGCACTTCTCGGTTTCCGATTCGCCTTGTGAAAGGGGTTTGCCCATTTCCTCAGCCATGAGCCTGGCGAACTCTCCCTTCCTTTGCCGAAGGGCCTGGGCGACGCGTTTCGAGGCGGCAGCGCGCTGCGCGATGGGAACCCGCCGCCATTCCTGGAAGGCCCGGTCAGCCTGGTTCAAGGCGCGTTCGACCCCGGCCTCGTCCATTTCTGTGTAACGCTGGATCAGTTTGCCCGTAGTAGGATTGATCGATTCCAATGACATAATTCGAGAATAGCGGTTCTGGGAATGCGGGTCATTGCAAAAGCACCAATTTTTTTTAACGCTTGTCCGGTCGAATTCGGTCGAATTCATGCCGCTTGCAACGCCGGAAAGGGTTTGTTAGAACGGCTGCCCGTGTCACAGCAACAGACTCTCCGGCAAGGAGTGAATTTCTCGGGCATTGGGTTGCACAGCGGGAACCGGGTCAACATGGCTTTCCTGCCCGCGCCGCCCAACAGCGGCATCCGCTTTCGCCGGGTCGATTTGGAGGGCAAGCCGGAAATCGAGGCCCGCATCGACAATGTGGCGCAAACCACCCGCTCGACGACGCTGGCCAAGGGGAACGCCAAGATCCAGACGGTTGAACATGTTCTCGCCGCCTTTGCCGGTTGCGAAGTGGACAATGCCATTGTGGAACTGGATGCGAATGAACCGCCGATAGCAGACGGCAGCGCGCGCGACTACTGCCAGTTGATTGACTCGGCGGGGATGATTCCGCAGCCCGAGGCCCGCGAACCGTACAAACTGACGGTTCCGCTGGAACTGCAGACCAGTGATTCACTGATTTCGATCTTCCCGCACGACCGTTTGAAGATTTCCTGCACGAGCGCGGACAAGGAAGGCCGCTTCGCCCAGTTCTACAGCGTCGAGATCACTCCGGAGGTTTGGAAACAAGAATTGGCTCAGGCGCGGACGTTCTGCTTCTTCGACGAGATTGAATACCTGATCAAGAATGGACTCATCAAAGGCGGGAGCCTGGAGAATGCGGTGGTGATCCGGGACGATGCGGTTTTAACGACGGAACCTCTGCGTTATCCCGACGAATTTGTCCGCCACAAGATACTCGACATCCTGGGCGACCTTTCGCTTCTGGGCCGTCCGTTGCTCGGGCACGTTGTGGCGGTGAAACCGAGCCACGCGGCCAACTGCCAATTGGCCCGCCTCATCTACGAACAGATGCGCCAGCCTTTGGTGGCCGCGCAAGCATTCGCCCCGCCCCCTTCACCGCCGGCCAAGGCGGAGCGCGGGCCGGCTGCCGAACCCGCCGATCAACCCGGTCAGGCAGACCTCGTTTCGGACGGCGCGGTCCTGGACGTGATCCAGGTCATGAAGGTGTTGCCGCACCGGTATCCATTCCTCATGGTGGATAAGGTGACCCGCATCGAGGGAAACAAAATCACTGCCATCAAGAATGTCAGCATCAACGAGCCGTATTTTGAAGGGCACTTTCCCACCCATCCCATCATGCCGGGTGTATTGCAGCTCGAGGCCATGGCTCAGGTGGCTGGGATCCTAATGCTTAGACAAGCCGAAAATTACGGCAAAATCGCTTATTTTATGTCGGCCGAGAGCGTTAAATGGCGCCAGCCGGTCCGGCCTGGCGATACGCTTATCATTGAAGTGGAGTTAACCAAAATCCGCGGTAAGATCGGCAAAGCCAAAGGCGTTTGCCTGGTGGACAAAGAAGTCGTTAGCGAAGCAGACGTGACATTTATGCTCATGGAGCGTTAACTCTAGTCTTCATGACGGAGGCCATCATCCATCCCACGGCGGTCATTCAGTCCGGGGCGCAAGTCAGCCCGGGCTGCCGGATCGGACCCTACAGCGTGGTCGGCGCGCACGTGGTGCTGGGGGAAGGCTGCATTCTTCACTCGCACGTGGTCATTGACGGTCATACCACTCTCGGCCGGGGCAACGAGATCTTTCCTTTCGCCTGCATTGGTTTGAAGACGCAGGACTTGAAATGGAAAGGCGGGACTACGCGCACCGAGATCGGCGACCACAACACCTTCCGCGAATCGGTCACCATCAACAGCGCCACCACAGATGGAGGAGTGACAAAGGTCGGTTCCTGCAACCACATTCTGGCTTACGCGCATATTGCCCATGACGTGACCGTGGGCGATCACGTCGTCATGTCCAACGTGGCCACGCTCGCCGGGCATGTCGTCGTCGAAGACCAGGCGGTCGTGGGCGGCCTCGCTGCGGTTCACCAATTCTGCCGGCTCGGGAAGATGTCCATCGTCGGCGGCTGCTCGAAAGTGGTGCAGGACGTGCCGCCGTTTATGATGGCCGACGGTAATCCAGCCCAAACCCGGACGGTCAACAAAGTGGGCCTGCAACGAAACGGTGTTTCGGAGGAGGCGCAGGCCGCCTTGAAAACCGCTTACAAAATCCTCTTTCGCGAAGGCCTTACCATGTCGAGCGCGCTGGCCCGGATCGAAGCCGAATTGAAGCCGCTTCCCGAGATTCGGCATCTGGCCGAATTTATCCGCACCAGCGAACGAGGCATCGGCAAGTAGAACACCAACGGAAACATCGAAGGATGAAAACGATTTCACGGACGAAACTGGTCGCTCTCTGGATTTGTTTGCTCTATTTCATCGCCATCCTTGTCATGGCCATAGGCAAGGCGTTGACCGCTTTCTTTCGTATCGGTTCCGAATACAAGGGTGAGGTTGTCCCGCGCAGCACGTTCATGTCGGTGGTGCAGTCGGCCCAGAACGATTTTTGGTTTGGAGCGTTTTTGATTGGATTTGGCGTGGTTTTCCTGGGCGCGGTCACGCTTTGGATCACCGCGGGTGGCAAGGTCGAAAGACCGTTGCAAAAAGGGCCTGAAACGCCGGAACCGGGCAGCCCTGCTTCACGCCCTCTCGAGGGCGGTTCTTTTCCAGATTAAAGGTAGGGGGAAGCGTCCTCGCTGAGCCGGTGCGATGTGAAACATTGCCGATGCGGCTCGCCGATGACGAACGCGCCCTACCCCCGGCGCGTGCTCGCCCTGCCTTGAGCGGCCGCCCGGAGATTGAAAAAAACAAGTTATTCAACCGGCTGACTTGTGCTTAAATGGGTCCATGCAACGGCCCTTGTTAGCCTTTGTTGATGATCTCTATGAAGATTTGGAGCTCTGGTATCCCAGGCTCCGGCTGGAGGAAATCGGCTTGTCGATGCGTCTGGCAGCGCTCGAATTGAAGACCTTTGAGGGCAAACATGGTTATCCGGCCACCGCGGACATGCCTTTGTCCGACGTGCGCAGCGCCGAGTTTGCAGGATTGCTCATTCCGGGCGGATTCATGCCCGACAAACTGCGGCGCGAATCGAAAGTGCTGAATTTGACGCGCGAGTTTTTCGAACAAGGGAAACTGGTGGCCTTCATTTGCCACGGAGGCTGGATCCCCATCTCGGCAAA
>CAZCUL010000616.1:0-3746 GCA_964501475.1 uncultured Verrucomicrobiota bacterium
TTTGTCGCCGACAAAACCGACTCTGCAGCCGGGACCCTGCAAACCTTTATGCTCGCGCTCGATTTGCTCGAAAGCCGGCTGCCGCCGAACGAGGCGCCATCAGATCGGGCAAATTATCTGAATGCCCTGCGCCGGATGGAGGATGCGCGGGAACGACAAGTAGCGGCTTTGAAGGAGTTGGGCTGGCGGGTCGTTCCGGTGCCGAGCATGATCGAACTTTACCGCGGTATCAACTATCTCAATGGGATTCAGCACCGTGCTGGCTACATCGTCCCCGTCTTCGGCGGCTTTTACGAGCCGCTGGATGAGGCCGCGACTGCGGTTTTCGAGCGCGAACTTGGCTCCGGCCAATTGTTGACAATCCGGACTTCGGAATGCCAGCGAATGCACGGCGGCGTCCACTGCGCGGCTTCGGCGTATCCAAAGAGCGAGTGAGCGAACCGCGGGACTTTATTGCTTCAACACCGAAAGAGGTAAGCGCTCCGGCGACTCCGGCGATCGCGAGACGCGTGATTGCCTGTCAGCATCCGAAAAGACTAACTAATCTTCCGCGAAGCAATTGCCGAGACGGACAAAATCCTTGATCGTCTCGGTCCAGGCGCCAAGGCCTTTACCCCGGCGCTTTGGCGCTGGGAAGCGGAAAACGTCCTCCCCATGGCCGAACGGCGGAAGCGGATAACGCCAGCCGAGAGCCATCGGTTGGCGGAGTTTGCGGAATTGCGGCGCGGCTGATTGGCTTGCAAGGCTTCACAGGTAGTCAGTCTCGTCTTTTGACTTTCCCAGGTCCTTTGGCAATAACTACGCGCCATGCATCATTTCCGTTACGTGGGTGGAAAGCTCTTTTGCGAACAGGTGCCGGTCGAACAACTGGCCCGCAAGTTTGGCACGCCTCTTTACGTCTATTCGCAGCAGACGTTGACCGATCATTTCAAAAAGCTGGACCGCGCGCTGGCGCCGCTCGACCACCTTGTCTGCTATGCCATGAAGGCTAATTCCAACGCCGCCATCCTCCGCCTTTTCGCCAATCTTGGCAGCGGATTCGATGTCGTGAGCGGCGGCGAACTGCAGCGCGTCCTGGCCGGAGGCGGCGATCCCAGCCAATGCGTTTTTGCCGGCGTGGGCAAGACGGATGCGGAAATCGAGTTCGCGTTGCGCCAGGGAATTTACTGCTTCAATGCGGAAAGCGAACCCGAGCTTGGGCGAATCAATGCCGTGGCCAGGCGCCTGCGGAAAACCGCTCCGGTGGCGGTGCGCGTCAATCCGAACGTCGATGCCGGCACCCACGCCAAGATCACCACCGGAACCTACGAAAATAAATTCGGGATCGCTTTCGAGGAGATCGAAGGCGTATATGCGCGCGCCAGCAAGTTGCGGAATTTGCGCCTGCGCGGCGTGCAAATGCACATCGGGTCCCAACTGACCAGGGTGGGGCCGTTCGAGCGGGCCGTGCGGAAGGTGACGCCCTTGGTTTCCCGGCTGGCCGCAAAATACAGGTTCGAGTTTTTTAGCATCGGAGGCGGTCTCGGGATCATCTACAACCCGGCGCTCGAAAGCGGCGATGAACGCTGGTGGCGATCACCCAAAGCAAAGAATCTCTTAACCCCGCAAACCTACGCCGCCAGGCTGGTGCCGCTGCTAAAGCCGTTGAATCTCCGCATCCTTCTCGAGCCGGGCCGGTTCCTCGTCGGCAACGCCGGCATTCTGGTTACCCGCGTCGAGTACGTGAAGAAGACCGGCCGGAAGCATTTCGTAATTGTCGATGCGGCCATGAACGACCTGATCCGCCCTGCCTTTTACGATTCCTATCACGAGATCGTGCCACTGCGCCGCGGTGCCGGCCGCCTGATATCGAGCGATGTGGTGGGACCGATTTGCGAGTCGGGCGATTAGTTCTGCAAAGACCGGCCTCTTCCGAAGGCAGGCGAAGGCGATTATTTTGCGCTGCTCAGCGCCGGCGCTTACGGATTTGTCATGGCCTCGAACTACAACACCCGGCCTTTCGCGGCGGAAGTGCTGGTCCACGGCAAACAATCGGCCATCGTGCGGCAGCGGCAGAAGATTACTGATATCTGGGATGATGAGCGGGTGGCTCCGTGGTTGGGTTAGTGTGGAGACAACACACCAATGTTGGAACGCCCCCTTCCTCTCAGCAGGGATTTCCTCGCCTCTGCAGCCACCGGGGACCGCCGCCACTCGGGCCGGCCCGCCGCCTCATTGACCGGCAAGAATCTGAGCGCTCCCATCGCGGTTCACGGGCGCAGGGGCTGGCGCAGTGATCGCGAAAGCCAGCCGCCGACAGCCTGAATCGGCGCCTGCTTTCCCGCCGGGCTGACCCAAACGGCCAGCGCAAGACGGCCTTTTGGCGTCGAGCGGTCACCGAGAGCGATTTGCTGTTGATACGCTTCCCCGTCGCGGCCCAATCGTTGTTTTACTAATTCCAGGACGACAAAATCATGTTCCAATCGCCGGCCACGGTTCTCCCCCGCGCGCACCTCCGAAACCAATTCGCCGGCCAGCAGGGCTGCGTAAACATCCAGATCGGAAGCCGTCTTCCACGAGGGCTCGAAACGGATCCTCCATTGTCCTCCATCCTTAGAAGCGGCTTTCAAAATGCCGGCCGTCTCCCCGGACTTCCCTGGCAAAGTGCGGCGCTCGAACCAACCGCGCCATTCCCGGCCGTTCCAGGCGAAGCCGGGCGTATAAACGGACCGGCTGCGCCAATCCGCGGCATAGGCGCGCTGACGTTGCGAGAATTCCTTCCTGGCCCACGGGTCGCGCCAGCCCAGGTAATCCCAGTAATCCACATGAAAAGCGACCGGGACTATTTCCCGCCAGAGCCGCGGAGAGTCCTCAAGCTTTGCCAGCCACGCTTCCGCGGGCGGACAACTGCTGCAGCCTTCAGAGGTGTAAAGTTCGAGCAATCCCGTCTGCTCGACGCCGCTGCTGAATTCCTGCGCGTGAGTCCCGGGTTCGGCCAGGGCCGGCGCCATAGGCATCGCCAGCGCGGCCGAAAGGGCGATTTTTGTTTTCAGGAGCGAATCCACTGCGCGCGGTTTGCCGCGGGTTTATGGTACTCCCGCCCAGAATTGAACTGGGATAGGCGGTTTAGGAAACCGCTGCTCTATCCATTTGAGCTACGGGAGCAACCAGAATAGAATCAACAACTTGACTCTACTTTTTCAGGTGCTATTCTGCAAGCAGTGCCACCTAAAAGTGTCACCCTAAGTTGGAAAAACTCGAAGAATTTGCTTTGCCATGAAGAACAGCGACCAAACGGAGGAGTTAGAGCCCACGCCGTTAGGAGATGCCCGATTGATCGGTCCTGACATCTGTCCTGGAGATTCTGAGAACAGGGAGCCCGAAGAGCCCGAATTACTTCCGACCGTCGAAAAAAGAGTGAGGGCGCAGACAGCGCAAGCCATGCAACCAACCGCATCAGAAACGACGAGGTTCCAAAAGGTCGGAGAATGTCTCTATCGCCACAGGTCATCGAAGATTTACTATGCGTTGATTAAAAGGGCGGGCAAGCAGTTTCGAAAATCACTCAAAACCACTGACCGGGAAATCGCCAACCGGAAGCTCGTCGATCTCCGCTCGAAAGTCGGCCGGCTACGGAAAGCACAGACTAAGCGCAAAACCACGTTCTCAGAGATCGCAGACGCCTGGCTTGCCTCCTTTAAACCCTATCTAAAAAAGCAATCGTATCGCCGCAAAGAATCGTCGGTGAAAATGCTTAAGGAACAGTT
>CAZCUL010000617.1:0-8494 GCA_964501475.1 uncultured Verrucomicrobiota bacterium
GTGCGGCTCCCATTCTGCCGGCATGCGAAAGCCCAGTTGCGCGGGCGTGGGCGGATTTGATTGTTGCGGAGCGACGGGCTGGTTCATGGCAGCGGCTGGCCTTTGGCAACAACCCAAAGCCGATACCAATCTTCCCTGGAAAGATTCAACTCGGTCGCCTTCGCCGCCTCTCGAATACTTTCAGGATTTGTAGATCCGATGATGGGGACAATGCCGCTGGGATGTTTCAAAAGCCAGGCCAGGGCCACAAGGCTCCGCGTCGTTTGATACCCTTTTGCCATCAGGTCCATCGCCGCCAACAACGGCTGCGGGCGATACGCCTCTTGGGCCGGAAGCAGCCGCCGCGCACCACCGCCAAGCAGCCCGCCCGCGAGCGGGCTCCAGGCCATCGGGGTCATTTTTTCGGCGAGGCACTGGTCCAAAGTGCCGTCATCCAGGGAATCAATGCGCGCGAGGCTGATTTCCACCTGGTTGACCAAAAGCGGCATCGGGCAGTGTCTTTGAAGAGCGGTTACCTGGGAGGGACGGAAATTGCTGACGCCAAACTCGCGCGCCTTTCCGGCCTCCTTCAATTTCGAGAAGGCGCTCGCCACCTCATGGGGATCCATCAGGTAATCCGGGCGGTGCAACAAATAGACGTCGATGCTGTCCACGCCCAGGCGCCGGAGCGATTGCTCGCAGGAACGAATGATGTGCTCCGCGCTGAAGTCGTAATGATAGACCGATTCGGGCCGCTTCGTCACCGGCAGACGAATGCCGCATTTGCTGGCGATGACGACTCTTCGGCGCAGTTCCGGCGAGTCGCGCAGCACCCGGCCAAAAATCGATTCCGCCGCGCCGTCACAGTAGATATCCGCATGGTCGAAAAGCGTGTAACCGGCATCGTAGGCCGCCAGAATTGCGCGGCGCCCATTCGCTTCGGCTTCGGCGTTGACTTCTGCCAGGTCCCATGTGCCGGCGATTCGCCAACAGCCGTAGGCGAGACGGCTGCAGGAGATTGAGCTCTGGCCGAGATGGATCGTCCGCATATTCGATTTGGATGATCGAGATTAAGCCGAGAGCGAACAAGGAGCAAAACCAATTTACCAATTTGCTCGCGATTCGAAGCGCATCTCAACCCTGCCATTGATCAGATCGAGATGGCCCGCGGCACGGCCCACTGCGGCGCATAGACAGCGAGTTCTACCAGGCGGTCTGCCGAAATGCTTGCCGCAAGCGCCTTGGTCTTGAAATCGGCGGGTGTCTCGTTTTCACGCGGGAAACTGCATCGCACAAGATGGCTGAACACCGTTTCCTTGCCCCCTTCGCTCCACGGCGGTAACAATGTTGAATGTCGAATCGAGATCGAAACTCAAATTTCGCGCCGCCAGCGACACGACCTGCGTTCCGGCGAAGATGTTGTTGGGCTGGTGCGGCATCCCGTGGTCAGAACAGCCAGAGGTCTTCGAAGATGGCCAGTCGAGACATCACTGCGCACACCTAAATTGCCCAGCTCAAACCATCGGGCAACGGCTCGGACGCAAACTCCAAATGCACAACCCGCCGGTGCTTCGGTGTGATTGCGGCTGAGGAAGCATGCAGTAACAATGGCCGCATCAGCACGGCTCCGCCTCGCGAAAGAGCACACACGGCTGGTGGCTGCCGACCTTTCCAATGCGCGATGCTTTCGGCATCAAGCCGTCCCGTCTTGTGTGAACCGGAAATAACCTGCAAAGGACCGTTTTCGGGATCGCAGTCGTCCAGATGCAAACGAACCGTGAGCATCCGTTCGAGCAGCGCGACGGGCGGTTGCACATGCATGACGCCATCCTTCACCGACCAGGCAGTGAAACCGGGAACCTCAACTCTCGCCGCTACGGCGATGGTCAGATCCTGATGCCACGGAACTTTCCAGTTCGCCACCTCCGTCTTGTCGAAAAAGATGCTGCGGGCGACGAAACAGTTGGGTCCGAGAATGGGCTCGACCAGTTGGCGAACCACTGACATCTCAGCCAACGCCCTGACGGCTGGGACCGAGTGGAAGAAATGCCGCATCGCATAATCACCGCGAGCGGCAGCGCCAGCGCTTCGCAGAGCCGATTCGATTTCGGAGATCGCCTCGCCCAGCGTTTCAGCCGTCAGAACTTCAGGAACAATCGCAAACCCATGTTCCTGCAGCCGTTCGGCAATCGATGGTGCGAGGGTGTTCATCGTGCTCCTATCTGATTACCACGGCGTGGCATTGGGTTTCTGCTTCCGCCGTTTGTCGGAAGCCGGCTGATTGGCCGGCCGAAAGCCATCGGGCTTTGTCCGAATCCAGGTCACAAATCGCGCGACCTCCGGATACGCGGCAAGAGATTCCAGTGTGTTGAACTGGCGTTCCAGCGTTTTCTCCGTGAAGAGCGCGTGAACGTGATTGTGGCAAGGCCGGCAGAACCACGCGATTCGCCTTTTGACATCGGAGCGATCAAAGTCGCGTTTGTTCCGCTTGTTCGCATGACGCGTGCGCGGGATGAGGTGATGCCGCGTCAATTCGCTGACCTCCCGTCCGCAAAGTTCGCATCGGCTGCACTCGCTCATGAGTGCGGACACAATAGCTGTTGGCGGTGAACCTGGCAGTCCGGAAGTTACGGCGAATCGCCAGAGACGAGTCGTTCAGTCCACGCATTATTTTTGGGGCTTTAGCGAAATCCTGCCCGACAATTCCCAGAGGGCCGTGGCGTCCTGAAAGACGTTGCGGAACATTATCGCATGACTGTTGAGGAGCTTGTGTGCGAACTGGAGATTGAAAGCGAACATGATTGCCACAGAGCAGTTCAATGAGGCGACCGTTGTCAAGGCTGGCAAGGCGCCGACGGAATTGCTCCTCTCCATGAACCTCCTCTCTCTGAAACTGGTAGGAACATCGCGCTGCGATGTCCCCGCCCGCGCAGCAGCGGGCGGGATGGCTGCGCCGCTGAGCGCGGCGCTGGCGGCGCAGCGCGCCTTCCCTACCCTGATCCGGACCGTGGGCCTCTGGCCCGCACTGGAGTTTGGACATTTTCTGTCAGTGCCGAGCACCGCAAAGCGGTGCCAGAGGGTAGCCGGAGGTCGCAGCGTAGCAGAGACCTCCGGAAAGGGTTGGCAAAGAAGCAGCACCCCAGCGGGGTGCCAGACGGTGCACCAAAAGCGGGCAGTTCAAGACCTGGCGGATTTTCCAATGGCCCCGGTAAACGCGAAGCGTCTGGGCGTGTGGTATTCCTCTGCGCTCTGCCGGCCCACTCCAGAACGAATTCTTCCGGTTCATGGTCCCAATGCGCGCCCAAAGTTGGGATGAAAACGGTCGAAGCCATCATTGAGCGGAATGGCCAAGTCCGTTTGATTGACCCGGTGCATGTGGAGTAGCGCGCTTCGCGAGCTTTGCGTGCCCGAACTGACATCGGGATTTGTCACCCAGTAGGCGCGCTCTGATCGTAGCGCTACGACGTGTGCGGTCAGAACTGATTTCGTCGGTGGAGGCAGGACCGATTTATTAGAAGATCGTCCAACGGAGGAGTTCGCTCAGGGCTTCCTGGAGCCTGGGCCACAGAGGCGAAGCCACCGCGTAGTAGCCGAGGCAAAGCACGGATAGCAGGGCGGTCGTCATTTCCGCCGCGGAAATCGCGCGAACTTCCTTTTCCTTGCGTGTGCGGCGTTGGGGCCTTTCCGCGGCCTCCCAGGCAACCATTTCGGCCGCGCGCAAGGCTCGCAGATAATCGCGGCTGCCAACCAGCACCGGCGCCGCCGGGGCTGACACTCTGTTTGCGGCGTCCGACCTGGCGTTGGAAACCGGGCCTGGCCATGATTCGAATCTGCGGCCGGCGGTTTGGGCGCAAGCGTTGCCGGCGTGCTTGACTCCCCGCTGGCTGGCGGGAAAATGCGGCGTGCGCGTTTCCGGCAGTGCAGTTTCGATTTCAGCGTAGTCGAACTTCGTTTTCATGGCTCCATGAGTAGCTCGACTGGCGATAACCGTAAATGGAACGAAAGGTGTAATGCGCCTGGGAGCGTTTTCACCGAGACTGAGTCCATGTTTCGGCTGTTGTTTGAACGTAGCGCGGACCCGATCTGGCTGTTTGATCCAAGGGCGGGCGTCTTTGTGGACTGCAATCAGGCCGCGGTGGAGTTGATGCAGGCCGGCAGCAAGGAAAGGCTGCTGCGGGCCAAACCGGAGGACGTGTCCGCGCCGCTGCAGCCGGACGGCCGTCCCTCGAGCGAAGCCGCCGCCGAAATCACGGCGCTGATTGAACGCACGGGGGGGCATCGTTTTGAATGGCTGGTCCGCCGGTTCGACGGGAGGGATGTTCCAGTCGAGGTGGTGGCTACGGCCATCGTGAGTGCGGGACAGCCCCTGCACGTGGTTGTATCGCGCGACATCAGCGAACGGAAGGAGGCCGAAGAGGAGATCCGGCGGTTAAACGCGACTCTGGAACGGCGGATTGCAGAGCGCACCGCTGAACTCAGCGCCAGCGAAGAGCGTCTGCGCACGTTGGTGGAACATGCGCCGGAAGCGATTGTGGTTTTCGATGGCGGCACCGGGCGGTTCGTTTCCGGCAACGAGAATGCGGCCCGCCTTTATGGTCTGAGCCGGGAGCGGCTCGAGGCGCTTCATCCCGCGGATGTCAGCCCCGAATTTCAACCTGATGGCCGCAGATCGTCCGAGGCCGCGCAGGAGTTGATCGGGCGCGCCGTTGCCGGGGAGGCGCCGGTCTTTGAGTGGATGCATCGCCACGTTTCCGGGCGCTTGATTCCGTGCGAGGTCCGGCTGGTGCGGCTGCCGGGCAAGGGGCGGACGCTGATTCGCGGCAGCGTGATTGACAATACGGACCGCCGGCGCCGGGAACAGATTCAACAGGCGACCTTCGAGATTTCGGAGGCGGTCCACACGGCCGACGACCTGGAGCACCTTTACGAGCGGATTCACAACATTGTGAAAGGGTTGATGCCGGCGGGCAATTTCTACATTGCGCTGCTCAATCCGGTTCATGAGCTGATCACCTTCCCGTATTACGTGGACGAATTCAGCAACCGGCCGGCGCCGCGAAAGCTGACGCACGGCCTGACTGGAGAAGTGATTCGTCTGGGAAAACCGCTTCTGGTCAACGAAAGCATGAGCGCGCGCAAGAAGCAGATCGGCGAGGCGGTGATCATTGAGGGAGTCGCGGACATTCCCTATGTGGAATCGGGCCGCCCGGCGGCGACCTGGCTGGGCGTGCCGCTGCGGTTCAAGGACGGTCCGGTGGGCGTGATGGCGGTCCAGGATTATCACAATGAGAATGCGTATGGAGAGGAGGAGAAGCAGCTTCTGACGTTTGTGGCGGAACAGATCGCCCTGGCCATCGAGCGAAAACGAGCCGAACAGCAGTTGCGCGAACGCTCGGACCGGGTGCTGCGGCATCGCAACGTTCTGGTGGAACTGGCCAAACTGGACAAGTCGGACCTTGATTTTGCCCTCGAGAAAATCTGCGCGCTGGCCGCTTCAACGCTGGGAGCTGCGCGCGTCGGGTACTGGTCTTTGCAGGCGGGCGACACCGCGATCCGATGCGAGCGCCTGCATGCGCCGGCCTTGCCCAAGGGCGGCGCGGAGGATATTGGAATCACGCTTTGTCAGAGTGAGGCTCCGGCATATTTCTCCGCCATGGGGACGAAGCAGCCGATTCTGGCAAACGACGCGGAAAAGCATCCGGCAACGCGGGAACTGGCCGGGAATTACCTGCGGCCGCTGGGCATCACTTCGATGCTGGATGCTCCGGTCTGGCTGGATGGGCGCGTGGTGGGCGTTCTTTGCCACGAACACGTGGGGGCGCCGCGGGAATGGCTGCCGGAAGAAGTCGATTTCGCGGCGTCGCTGGCCACGATGGTTTCGCTGGCGTTGGAAGGAGCGCAACGGGCCAAATCGGAACAGGCGCTGCGGGAGTCCGAGCAGAAGTTTCGCGCCCTGTTCGAGACTTCCAGCCAGGGCGTGATGATTCATGACGAGGAGAAGTTCATTGAAGTGAATCCCGCGGCCGTCCGGATTATGGGTTACGATCGGCCGGAACAGCTCATCGGCAAACATCCGGTGGATACGTCCCCCCCGATTCAACCGAATGGGGAAACCTCCGCCGCGCTGGCGGGCAAATACATTCAGGCCTGCATGGAGAGCGGCAGTGTGCGGTTCGACTGGATGGGCCGGACCGCCAAAGGCAGCGACATTCCGCTGGAGGTCATCTTATCGCGGGTGGAGATGGGCGGGCGCCAATTCATCCAGGCGGTCATCGACGATATTACGGAGAGGAAGAAGGCGGAGGCGGAATTGCTCAGGTCGCTGGCGCGGGAGAAAGAGTTGAGCGCGCTCAAAAGCAACTTCGTTTCAATGGTCTCGCATGAGTTTCGCACACCGCTCGGCATCATCATGTCTTCGGCCGAAATCCTGCGGGACTATCTTGAGAGCCTGGAGCCTGAGGAGCGGAAGCATCACCTGGACTCGATCACCAGCAACACGCGGCGCATGTCCGAATTGATGGAGGAAGTGCTGGTGTTGGGACGGCTGGACGCGGGCAAAATGGATTTTCGGCCGGCACCGATTGACTTCCGGAAGCTGTGCGGCCGTTTGGTGGAGGAAACAGGCTCGGCGACGGATCGGCAATGCCCGATCGGCTTGACCTATTTGGCGGAAGGCGAAGCGAAAGCCGACGAGCGTTTGTGCAGCCATATTTTCACCAACCTGTTAACCAACGCCGTCAAGTATTCGCAGCGGGGCAGCGCGGTCGAGTTCCTGGTGAAACGCGAAGGCGCGGACGCTGTTTTTGAAGTGCGGGATCGGGGCATTGGCATTGCCGAGGCGGACAAGGCCTGGCTGTTTCAGGCGTTTTGCCGCGGCCGAAATGTCGGTTCCCGCCCGGGCACCGGGCTGGGTTTGGTGATTGTGAAGCGATGCGTCGAGCTGCACAAAGGCAGCATCCGGATCGACAGCACGGCCGGGGAAGGGACAGTGGTGACGGTGCGCTTGCCGGTCTTCCCCGGGGAAATCGAGGGGAGTCGGAGTTGATGCTGGAAGTGGAGAGAAGAAAACGTTGAGAGGAGTTTGAGCTGAGAGTTGAGAGCAATGGGACAACGGAGGCAAAGGATAAAATGTCGCGGACGCGACATTTTATCCGGAGCTTCTGAGCAGCGGAGTTTGGGATTCGCCTGGCGGTAGTAGGCCAGGCGGGATTTGTTCTCGAAGGCGAACCTGGGCAGGCTGTGGCTGCCATGGTCAAAATAGTAGTTTTAGGAGCAAATCTAGAATCTCTGGAACTGACGTTCCTTCAACCAATGGAGAGACTGATGAAGAAAATTCTGATTATCGAAGACGAGCCGGAGATGCGCCGGAATATCGCCACCATCCTGCGGCTTGAAAAGTATCACCCCGTCACCGCAGAGAATGGCCGCGCGGGCGTCAAGCTGGCCAGGGAACAAGTGCCCGACCTGATTTTATGCGATGTGATGATGCCGGAAATGGACGGGTACGGCGTCTTGCAGGCACTGCGCGAGGAGGCGGCTACGATGACGATTCCGTTCATTTTCCTGACGGCAAAGGGCGAAAAGAGCGCCGTGCGTTCGGGAATGAATCTGGGTGCGGATGACTATTTGACCAAGCCGGTGGCGAAGAAGGATTTGCTGGAAGCCATTCGGGCCCGCCTGGCCCGGCAGGAACAACTGGCCACGCCGGAGTTCCGGCCGAACTTCGGGTCCTTCAAACCACTCGAAACCGGGCTGGGCTTGACTCCGCGCGTGGCGGAAACGCTTTTATGGATCGCGCAGGGCAAAACGAACGGCGATATCGCGACCATCCTTGGCATCAGCGAGAGCACGGTAAAAAAGCATGTGCTGGAGATTTTCGAAGCGCTGGGTGTGGAAACGCGGACGGCGGCGAGTTTGTGCGCGCTGGAGGTTTTAAGTTCTTCGGCGGCCAGGAAACGCTGAGATTCCAGGGACGTGCCGCGGGCAGTGCGTTGCACAGATTCTGAGTGGGGACGCCGACCCGGATCGACAAAGTTTCCGACAAAGTTGTCAAAACAGGGGTCCGGCCCGGCGCCAAGATGTCCAACCTCCAGCGCACGCCTTTCAGGCTTGCCGGAGTGGGGAGGAAGTTACTTCGGCAGCAACTCGGCCATGAGCGACTTCTCCTCTTTGAGCTCGGCCACGCTCGCATCGATTTTGGAGCGGCTGAAATCGTTGATGGGGAGGTTTTGAACGATTTCGACCTGTTGGCCGTTGCTCCGGACTGGAAACGAGCAGATCAGGCCTGACTCGATGCTGTAGCTGCCGTCCGAGGGAATACAGAGGCTGTGCCAATCGTCTTGTGGCGTCGGCTCGACGATGGATCGGACGCTATCGACGATGGCATTGGCCGCACTGGCGGCGCTGGAAGCTCCACGGGCTTTGATGATGGCTGCGCCGCGTTGCTGGACGGTGCTAATGAATTCGCCCTTGAGCCAGTTTTCGTCCTTGATCGCGTCGGTGGCAGGCTTGCCGT
>CAZCUL010000618.1:0-3520 GCA_964501475.1 uncultured Verrucomicrobiota bacterium
TGCCGAGAGAGAGGAAGCGCCGCGTCGAACCGTGGTCGGGTGCTACATCCAGTTCCTGGCGGAACTGTGAACTCACGTATATCAGCAGGATCAACCGTCGTTGATCACGCTGCCTGCGCCAACCCAACAGTCCATTGCGCCATGTCGGAAAGCAGAACCGTGAAAAAACCGGAACCCAATATCACTGCACGCTTGACAATTTTAGAGCCATATCAACGACGAGCGTCACCGACGCGGCGAGCCGCGTTCGGTGGAGCGCTTGGTTCGCCGCCTTCAGCAGCATGGGAGACCGACGCCGACCAAAGACTGATATGAACTAGCGCCCAGAGTAGGATGAAGGTCATCATGGCAGTCGAACTGAGAGCGCTCACGGCAATCGCGGATGCCCTGTTGAGTCTGGGGACCACAAAGGAGGCAGCGTAGAGTCCTATTGCGACTACAAGCGGAACCCACATCAGCTCGAGCATCCGCATGAGCAACAGAACGTCCATCGGGTGTAGCCCGCCGCCGATTCGAATGTCTTCCAGTGTGAGGATCGGTAACGCCGACACTCGCCAGCTTACAAAGAACATTGCCGCCAACAAGAGATAGGAGTGCCGCCACTGCTCGCAGAACTCACGCCAACGGACTGCGGCGCTTGCCCGATGGCGATAAGTCGGAGGCGAATGGAGTTCCGTGGGCACGGGGGTCTAGGCCGAACGTATCAGGTCACCGATGCTGGCGTAGCGTTAGCGGAGCCAGCATTCGGTGGACCGGTTGGTTCGCCCTGCCGAGAACGCCGCAAAGCTCTCCACCATACGCCCAAGGCGATGCTGCCGAGAAGCAATGGAACCACGAAGAGCCAGCGGAGGTCCCAAGCCCTCCGCACACCATCGGTCTCAATGTAAAACTCCATTGAGGACCAAAGTCCTACAGAGGCGAGAGCACATGGCACCGCCGCCAAACAGAACCTGAGCCACCGCCGTGCCGTTGGCCTCCTGCGCGTTGCTCTCAAAGAAAGCAGGGCGCTGATACATAACACGGCCCAAAACAACAACACCGCACCCACCAAAGCAAAGACGTGCGCATAATCGCTGGGATTAGACAGAACATTTTCGGTGAGCGTATGCATAGATCAAATCACTTTTTGTCTGATGAGCGAACGACCAAGCTCAGGCACAGCCGCTGGCGGCGCGCTTGCGCCTGCAACCACAGCGACGTGACTGAAATCAAAGGTGAAAATGAAACGGCAACGCATAGCGGCTGTTGCCTGGAGCGCCTGGTTCGGTGATCTGCGGCTCTGGTCTCGTGTCACAACAAAACTCTACCCATGGATTTCGCGGATGGCACGGATAAACCCCAAGCCAACCTGTCGGCAATCTGTATCCGTGAAATCCGCGCCATCCCTGGTCCAATCGTCTGGGGCTGTCCATGTCCGCCACAATCGATCCTGCTGCGGTGGTCAGAACAAGTCTGGCTCTCCAATCCGCCTCCATCAAACCCACGTCCCTGGCCAAACCTATTCACCGAACACAAAGCTGAGCGGACTGCCGCCGGAAACGCAAGGTCGAGCGTGACCGGCGCGTCCGAATTCACGCCACACTTCGAGCGGAGAGGCGGGGCGGCAGTTCGGCTGCCGGGTAGGAGCCGGGGTTGTCCTCGGCGCCCCCCCCCAGATCCGTACGTGAACTATTCCCTCATACCGTTTCGAACCACTCGTCCTTGTCTCGGCACGACCAGTGATCTGGTTCGGCAAGTTCATGTCTGATTTCCGCTAATGCGAGAGAGCATACACCACGATGTTGATCCCCACCGGATATGCCTTTTTGAGGGAAAACTCGCGATAATAATACCCACTCTCGCCTGCACGTTCCCAACCGTCCCCCAAATCCGTGTTGTGGCAGAAGACCACCATCAATCGACCGCTGTCGTCAACCAGCCCTCGATAGTGGGCCTCCTTGGCGTCTTCGCGCTCCCAGGTGACTCCGGTGAACTGGCTCCGAATACCGAGGCCGACATTCGGGACTTGTGGCTTCTCGCGAATCTCGTAGAAGCATCGGAAGATCGCATGGTCCAACGGCAGATCGACTGGCTCGCGATCCGGAAAAACCTGGCGGAACTGTGCCGCCAGAGCATTCCATTCAGCTTCTCCCCAGAAATCGTCAACCATCAGAAAGCCTCCTCCCAGCAAATAACCCCGAAGGCTTTTGACCTCCTCAGGGTTCAAGTGCATTTGCCCGCCTTCGGCGATATAAATGATCGGTTGCCCCTTCAACTTCGGGTCGGCCAGTTCGAGAACCATCCCGTTCATGTCGCACTTCAAGCCGGTCACTTTCTGGAATTGGGCCGTGAAGTTCAGATCGGCATCGGGGTAATCCGTGGCCCAACTGCTAATTCGTGACCGCTGACCGGAGTATTTGATCCGAACGAAAGTGAAAGACTGCTGCTTGAATTTTATCTCCTCCGGCTTTTTGATTACCGGGGGCATCGAGTGCGCAGTCACGGCTTGTCCGGTTTGCTGCCCGTCGGAGCGGAATGGGCAGGCCATCAGTGTCACCGTTAACCAAAAGACGATTCGTGTTTTCATATTTGCGGAACGCAAAGGTCAGCGACGGGAGCCAGCCGCCGATGACGTTCGATTTGTCTTTGAGCGAACCGGCTGGCTCCTGTTCGCTGGACCGCCTGGTTGGCACTTGGATCATCCCAAGCCCAACTTCTCCTCCAAGTCCAAGCTCCTAATGACCTCTTGCTTGCCTCGAACAAGAATCTCCAGCCAGGCCGAGAAACTTGGCACTGGGTAGGACAACTTCTTCCTGGACGGATCATAGTAGGCCAACGGAACCTCTCCATCCTCATCTCCAGCGGATGTCATCCAACACCAAGCTCCACCGTTGGAGTCTTCAGTCATGAGGCAGTAAAGTCGTTGGAACGGGTGAGGCTCCATCAACAGGCACGGGGTCCGGCGCGTCCGCGTGTGCCCTTTGAAGTGACCAAGGATTGTCTGGGGCATCGAGATCTTGAGTGAAGATCTGGTAAATGCCCTGAGCCGAAGTGTCACCGTTGCCAACTCCTTAAGGAAGGCACGGTAGGACGGCGGAAACTGGAACCCGGCCTTCGTTGAAAAGTCGGTGATCTGCGCGTCTGTCAAAGGCGTGCTGTCATGTGACGCTTTGATGGACTGAACGAGAGAGGGAATGCTCATAGAGTGTGCGTCGGTGCCAACGGTTCAGCTCACCGATGGCGGCCCACCGGGGGCGCTCGAATTTTCAACTGACGTCGCTGGGCCGCCATTCGGTGCAGCGCCTGGTTGGGCATCCGTAATTTCGTTTCTGTTAAAATACTGCACCACTCCATTTCCCATGTCCGCCCAGTCGACCAAACTGGTAGTAAAACCCTGCTGCTTGATCTGCTTACCAATCTCGCGCAGATAGTCCTCGTTAGGCGAAAACTTCCCAAGCCTGATCACCTGCCTCCCGAGCGAAGTCACAATGTAGGCTCCCAGTGAAAACGTCTTCTTTGGATCTGAATGTTCGATCAGAAG
>CAZCUL010000619.1:0-5546 GCA_964501475.1 uncultured Verrucomicrobiota bacterium
CCATCAAACCGTTAACCCGAACGATGTCGAAAACGCCGTCTGGCATTTTCTCTGTGTGGCGAAACTGGAGGGCGCGGATAAGGCCGGAGAAGTCCTGCTTCCGGTGGGCGAAGACAGCCGGGTGCCCATGAAAGAGGTCTATCAGCTTTTTGCCGGCAAGGGGTCGGCCGACGATGTTTTGGCCGCCGCCCGCGCCGGGGAGCCGTCTCCCGCGCAATTCAATCAGCGGATGTTCTACGCTCACCTTTACGCAGGGCTCTACTATGAGGCGACGGGCAAGGATGAGTTGGCGCGAGAACAGATCGTCAAAGCCGCGGAACAGTACCCGGCTCGCCATTACATGGGCGCCGTGGCGCGGGTGCATGCTGCGTTACTGACAAAGAAGACTCCGTCTCCGGCAAAGCCGTAGAATCCGGGCTAGCTTTGCTGCCGGGCGTTGGCCGGTTTGATTCGGCCTCGCCAGATTTCCAGCAGGGCAATCGTCACAGCCATCATGACCGGCCCAATAATCAGTCCCGATGCGCCAAAGACCAATAATCCGCCCACGATGGCGATGAAGACCGGGACGGTATGCACTTGAACTCTGCGCCCTATCAGGACCGGATAAAGGATATTATCGATCAGCCCAATGACCACTCCGCCCCAAAGCGAGAGGAGGAGGGCTTTGCCCCAACTGCCCTCGACGGCCAGAAAAATCGCCGCCGGAATCCAAACGATAAACGCGCCCAGCACAGGCACAATTGCCAGGAGCGCCATCACAAATCCCCACAAGGCCGGCGCCGGCAGGCCAAGCCACCAAAACATGAGCCCGCCCAAAGTCCCTTGGACAAAAGCGACCACCAGGGTTCCATAAATAGTGGCGTAGATCGTATCGACGACCCGCCGAAAGATGCGGTCGGTTTCGGCGATCGAAAGCGGCATCCAGGAACGCAAGGCTCCTATGGCAGCGTCGCGGTCGCGCAAAAAGTAAAAGAGAAAGTAGAACGTGATCAACAGTTGAATGATGCCCACCACCGAACCTTTAACAAAGGAGGTCACACCGGTGGTGAATATCTCGCTGATCCGTCCCACTATTTCGGGCAGGTTGAGCTGCTGTTCGATCCAGCGCACAGCGGACGCGAGCCGCGGCCGGCCTTCAAAAGGCGAGCGCCATTCGCCCGTCGTCACTCTCTTCTGAATCGCTTCCGCGCCGGAAGCGGCCTCCTGCAATAAGCTTTGAATGACAAATGTCGCCGGCACCACCACCACCACCGCGATCAGAAAAACCGACAGGCCCGCTGCCAGTCCGCGCCTGCCTGTTTTGATTTCGATTCTTTCGTGGAGCGGGACCGCCGCCAAAGCCAGCGCCAGGGCCCACGCCAGCGACGACAGAAATGGGCGCGCCAGCAGATAGCAGACGTAGATGCCGACTCCGGTGGCCGCCAGCATGAGAAGCGCAACGGCGCGTTCCCGGGAAAGCCAGCCGTCGCGAAAGCTTCTGGAATATCTCGTGCCATTCATACCCTGCGCCACCCTTTCGATTGGCGCCGTGTATCACTATCCTGTCGGCCATTGCGTTTCAAGAAAACCGTATGGAGGCGGCGAAGGGAAAAATGGGGTGCAGGTTTTTCAGGTCATTTTGCATCGCTTCGTCCATGACCGCGAAAGAGCTTGCCGCTTGCAAAAGCAACTTCATAGTATGGCTCGCACTGGCCGCGGAGCCGCGCCAGCAGCCGGGATGGCTGGATAGCTCAGTCGGTAGAGCAGAGGACTGAAAATCCTTGTGTCGGCGGTTCAATTCCGTCTCCAGCCACCACTTCCAAAGAGGATGAATGACATGCGCTTTTCGCTGAGCTTGGGCCTCCTGTCACTGGTTTGCTTCCCGATCATGGCCGCGTTGAGCGCAGGCTCTGCTTGATCCTCGATTGCTGGTCGAATCAGGTCTGTTTCTCATTCACGCGTTGCCGGGCCGTTTCAGGTTGGTATCGTCTGGCCATGCAAAAGACACTGAAGGGATTGAAAAGCCGGTCCATCGGAGCGGGGAAGACGAAAGCGAAGACCGGGCCCCGAACAGGACGCAAGACAACCCCGGGCCAGGCGTTGTCGGCGGTGAAAGCGTCTCCGCCGTATAAGGGCCGCAAACGGGCGCGCAAGAGTGTGCCGGGTCAGAGGCTTTCCCGGTCGCTGAAAATCCCGCACGCTTAAGCTTCGCCTCGCTCGATTGCGACGCGCGGTAGAGGAATGGCCCGAGAATCACGGCGAAAATTCCCCGTCTTCTTCGACGTCTTGGCTGGGCAAGAAGGTTGAGTTTCCCATTTTCCAGCCCGTAATTTTCTTGCCACTAAAGGTCGGGGCGGATTTTCTCAGCGGGCGTCTGTTCGTTCTGGCGCTGGTTACCCTCAAAACGAAGCGCTTGCCAACCACGGCTGGCCATCGCTAATTAAAACCGCGTGCGGCGGCGCCCCCGGTTGGGTTGCCGCGCCTCTTGTTTAAAATCGGACCGAGAAAACTATGAGATATCCCAATTGCCTGGCGGTTCAATTGACTTTGGCTGCTTTGCTGTCTGGCACGCTTGCCAGGGCAGCGGACGATCAAACACCCATCTTCCCGGACAAAAACCTGGAAGCGGCCGTGCGTAAATATGTCTTCGAGAAACGCGACACCGACAAGCCGCTGACGGAAGCGGACGTCGAGAATCTTTCCACCATCCACGCCAGCGGACGCGGCATCACAAATCTGACCGGGTTGGAACGGTGCAAGAGCCTGGCGTTGATCGAGCTTTCCCGGAATAAAATCACCGATGTCGCTCCCCTGGCGGGACTGCCCAAGCTGCAATCCCTTGACCTCGCCGAGAACGAAATCACCGATGTCACGCCGCTCGGCAGCAACGCGGCGTTGCAATACATTGAACTCTCGCGGAACAAGGTCAAAGACCTGAAGCCCTTGGCCGGTCTGACCAATCTCGCCTCGCTTTACCTGTCGCATAACGAAGCAGGCGATATTTCGCCGCTCCTTAAGCTGCCCCGGTTGCAGTCCCTTTACCTGGATCACAACCAGGTCTTGAAGCTGGACGGGATCAATGAGCTGAAATGGCTCTCCAGTCTTTCACTGAACAATAACGCCATCGCCGACCTCAAGCCGCTGGAGGGATTGACTGAACTTTACTTCCTGTTTTTGCAGGAGAATAAGATCGAGGACATCACGCCGCTGGTGAACATGGCGAAAAAGGATTTTGAAGGCGAAAAGCGCTTTGCGCCTTTCATCAACATTTACCTGAGCGGAAACCCTCTTGGCGACGAATCGAAGAAGCAACTCGACCAGCTCAAGGAATACGGCTGCCGCGTGCATTTCTAAACGGAAACGGTAGGGCGAAGCGTCCTCGCTGAGCCGAAGCGTGCGCAACATCCGCGGCTGCGGCTCGCCGAGACGGACTCGCCCTACCGTCGGAAACGCCCGGAAAATCACAAATGAACCGCCGTTACTTCCTCAAGCACTCTCTCGCAGGATCGGCAATGGCTGCCGCAACGCCGCATCTGTTCCTTCCACGTTCTCTTCGCGCCCAAACCGAGCAGGCGGCCGGCCGGGAACTTGCCGCCGACGTTGTCATCGCCGGCGGTGGCCTGGGCGGCTGCGCAGCGGCGTTGGCGGCTTTGCGGCGCGGTCTGCGCGTGGTTCTCACGGAGGAAACGGATTGGGTCGGCGGCCAACTCACCCAGCAGGGCGCGCCACCTGACGAACATCGCTGGATCGAGTCGTCCGGCTGCACCCGAAGCTATCGGCGGCTGCGCGAGGAGATTCGCGATTATTACCGGCGCCATTATCCGCTTACCGACGCGGCTCGGGCACGGCCGCATCTGAACCCGGGCGATGGAAGCGTGTCGAGACTCTGCATCGAGCCTCGAGCAGCGGTCGCGGTCTTGGAAAGCCTGTTTGCCGGCCATTTGGGTTCAGGCAAACTGACGTTGTTGCTCGAGCACCGGCCCTTGCGCGCGGACGTTGATGGCGACCGGGTCAAATCCGTGACGGTGCGAAGTCTGCGCAGTGGAAACGAGATTGTTTTGCGCGCGCCCTTTTTCGTTGATGCCACGGAGCTGGGCGACCTGTTGGCGTTAACGGGCGCCGAATTCGTCACCGGCGCCGAATCCAGAAAACAAACGGGCGAACGGCACGCCGCGGAAGAAGCGAAGCCGCTGAATCAACAGGCCTTGACGGTTTGTTTTGCCGTGGACTACCTCGCTGATGAAGACCACACCATCGAACGGCCCGCGGACTATGCCTTTTGGCGCGACTTCGTTCCGAAACTGAAACCGCCCTGGCCGGGCAGATTGCTGGATTTCACCTACACGCATCCCTCCACCGTGCAACCGCGCCGCCTGGGATTCAATCCGGACGGGCCAGTCGAGCAGGGTCTCCTGAATCTGTGGACCTATCGCCGAATTGCTCGAAAGGAGAATTTCGAAGAGGGCGCCTACAGCAGCGACATCACCCTCGTGAACTGGCCGCAGAACGATTATTTCCTCGGACCGCTCGTGGGAGCCGCGGAGCCGGGAAAGGAAATTCAACGGGCAAAGCAGTTAAGTCTCGCGCTGCTCTACTGGCTCCAAACCGAGGCGCCGCGGCCGGACGGCGGGACGGGCTTTCGCGGGTTGCGTTTGCGCCGTGACATCATGGGCACCGAGGACGGCCTTGCCAAATATCCGTACGTCCGGGAGTCGCGCCGGATTCGAGCTCTGTTCACCGTGCTCGAACAGCATTGCGGCCGCGAGCAGCGGGCTGAGATCACCGGGAAGGACCGATCCGAAGTGGCCGCCGAGAAATATTTCGATACGGTGGGCGTGGGTAGTTACCATATTGATCTGCACCCCAGCACCGGGGGAGACAACTACATCGATTTCGCCTCGTTGCCTTTTCAAATCCCGCTGGGAGCGTTATTGCCGCAAAGGATGGAAAACCTGTTGCCGGCGGCGAAGAACATCGGCACCACGCATGTCACCAACGGCTGTTACCGGTTGCATCCGGTGGAATGGAATATTGGGGAAGCGGCTGGCGCCCTGGCGGAGTTTTGCCTTCGGCAAAGGACTCGGCCTCATGCCGTTCGCGCGGATCGCGGCCTGCTCGCGGATTTTCAAAGGGAGTTGCGGGACGATGGGGTGGAGACCGACTGGCCATTCTAGCCTCTGGCGGTTGTTCGAGTTGCCCCGCATTTTTTCCATATTTAATTGAAATTATGGAGCTTTGGCGTTCTATTCTAGGCTGTTTCCGCAACCCATGGCCAGAACCCCTCATCCTGTTGCAGTGCTCGCGCTCTATGCGCTGGTTCTCCTGCCGTCTGTTTTCGCACCCGCCCGGGTCTCGGCGCAGATCAGCAACGGAGTTTTCCGGCAGGTGTTCGAGAACATCGGCGGAATGGGTATCGCGGATTTGACCAACCATTCGAGTTTTCCGAACAATCCCACTTTGGAAACCATCGAGACGGTTTTCGAGGCGCCCTCGCAGTTTCGAGACTATTACGGCCAACGGATGCGCGCCTTGCTTCTGCCGCCGATCACCGGTGATTACACGTTTTG
>CAZCUL010000620.1:0-3983 GCA_964501475.1 uncultured Verrucomicrobiota bacterium
TGCTCCTGGGAACCGCCACAACAATGCAAGTGCGAGAGCCAGAAGCAGTGGCGCAGTGATAACGCCGGGGGTATATCCTCCCTGCTGAAGAGACAACAGCGGATGGCCAATTCCGTTGATGAATTCGATCAGAATCCACAAGCCGATCCACAGGTCCGCCGACGGCCAGCGGCACCGAACGGGCCAGACATAGCACCAGATTCCGAACGCGACGAACGCGGCATTGATCACGATGAATCCGATCCGCCGGTCTTCGCAGACCAGTCCGGTCAGAAAGTTCGCAGGAGGAAGCACCTCCCAAAGCCGCCCAAAGTATTCCTCCACGGAATGAAGCGCCTGGACGGCGACGAGAACAAGAAAAGTGGCGTCCAGCCGCTTTCCCCCGTTTTGTTCTGAACCGAAACCCGCCTTATACAGCTAAATACGGCTACCTTCGGGTTGACAGTTCATGGGGGAATTTTAAAGTTGAAGAAGCCAGAAGTCACGGGCGGCGATGAAATTCAATGGGAACTATCCGGGCGGCGCCCGCCGTTTCTGCCAGGCGGCGGGAGGTCATGGCAAATGCTGGAAGGCGTTTACCCTGATCGAACTGCTGGTGGTGGTGGCAGTCGTCGCGATTCTCGCCGGGCTCCTCCTGCCGGCTCTCAGCCGCGCGAAAGCGAAGGCCACGGCCACGATGTGCCTGAGCAATTTGCGTCAGCTCGGGTTGGCCTTGCAGATTTATCCCGGCGATTATGACGATTCACTTCCCTACAACATGGGCAGCGACGGGATTCGAAGGACCGTTTCCGCCGGGGAATACCTGAACTGGGTCAACAACGTCATGAGTTGGGAACTCGACCCGGACAACACCAATGTGGCTCTGCTGACCAAGGGAGGCTTGGGACAGTACCTCAGTGGCGCCGCGAACATCTATCGCTGTCCCGCGGACCGGACCCTAAGCAGCGTTCAAAGGCAGGCTGGCTGGAGCGAACGGGTTCGCAGCGTTTCGCTGAACGCCATGCTGGGCAATGCCGGTGAATTCCTCGACGGCGGGGTGAATACAAACAACCCGGACTACCGCCAGTTTTTCAAGCTCTCCGAGATCCCGGAACCGTCCCGCATTTTTGCGTTCCTTGAAGAACATCCCGACAGCATCAACGACGGCTATTTCCTGAACCGCTTTAACAGCTACGAATGGATCGATCTGCCGGCATCGCATCATGTGGGGGCCGCCAACTTTACCTTTGCCGATGGCCACGTCGAATTGCATTCCTGGCGCTTTTCCAGCACGAGGCCTCCGCCCGCGCCCGACGCCGCGCAATTGCCATTTCCTGTTCCGCCCGATCAAAAGGGCGATTACTACTGGGTGCTCGAGCGAACTTCAGTGCAGATTTATTCCGCGGACGGCGTCGCGGCTGGCGGGAACTAAGTTCTTCTGGAGCCGCACCTCGCAACCTCGCAACCCGACGGGTTGACAAAGGGGGACCAATGTCGAAGCCGAGCGCAGACGTAACGCCGGTTGGCCACTTGCATTGCGACCGGCAATAGCAGACGCGCTCCCACCACCGCCCGGCATCCGACGTGCTCGACAACCCGGCATAACGGTCGCAACGGATGCGCCCCCTGCGCCCTGGATGGCGCGCCTTCAACGTGAGTCAAGCTAAACTGTATCAATTGGTTGTGGTCGCCCCGGTCTATGATGACGCCGCGGCCGCCGCCCATCTCTTGGAACATCTTTCCCCAGCCTTTGGAAACTCGGATGTGCACCTGCGAGTTTTGTTCGTGGACGACGGTTCTCCGGTCCCGCTTCGCGAACAACTGCGCGCCCCGGAAGGAACGCAAGTCGAGGTGCTGCGATTGCGACGCAATGTAGGGCATCAGCGCGCCATCGCCCTGGGACTGGCTTACGTGAATGAGTTCGTCCCATGCGACGCCATGCTCGTCATGGACGCCGACGGTGAAGACCGACCGGAAGACGCGGCCAGGCTGGTGGCCCGCTGCCGGGAACGGGGCGGTGAACGGATTATTTTTGCGGAACGAACGCGGCGCAGTGAATCATGGCGGTTCCAGGCGCTCTACCGGTTGTATCAACTCTTTCACTGGCTTCTTACCGGCATCCGCGTGCGCGTGGGAAACTTCAGCGTGGTGCCGGCCCCGCGACTGGCCGCGCTGGCCACCATGCCCGCTTTGTGGAACCACTATGCCGCCGCCATTTTCCACGGACGCCTGCCGCGCGAGCTCGTACCGACCCGCAGAGGCCGGCGCTACAGCGGGAAATCCAAAATGGATTTCGTGGCTTTGGTCATGCATGGCCTCCAAGCCATTTCGGTGTTCAATGAAATGGTCACCGTCCGGTTGCTGTTGACCGTTTGTTTTCTGGCTGGCGCGTGCGGCGGCGTTTTCTTCCTGAGCCTGGCCGCTCCCTGGCTGTTCGGCAGTCTCACGCTGGCGTGGGCACTCTACGTTTTTGGAGGCCTGTTCCTCCTTTCACTTTGCGCGGCGCTGGGATCGTTCTTCGTCACGCTCGGTTTTCTGGCCAATCGCAACAGTCTCGATTTCATTCCCAGCCGGGATTACCGGTTGTTTTTGGAAGGCGTGGCGGAGGTGCCGAGCGTCCAAAACGTCCTGCTGGACGTTTTCTCCCCATGGGATCAAGGGGCTCAGGCGGCTTCTCACTCTGCCCTATGACCCATCCACCTTACGTGGGCGGCGAGCTGGAATTGTTCGCGCAGGCGGACCGTTGGAAGCGATACTGGATTTCCCGCCTTCGGCCCTATATTCGCGGCTCGGCGCTCGAAGTGGGGGCAGGCATCGGCGCAAATACGCGTCTGCTTCGCGCCGACCGGGAGCAGCGCTGGGTTTGCCTCGAACCCGATTCCCGCCTGGCGGAATCGCTCCGAGACACGGTTCTGCCTGAAATGGCCGGTCAGGAGATTGAAGTCCGAACCGGCACGATTGAATCACTCGAGGAGAAGGAGACTTTCGACACGATTCTTTACATCGACGTGCTGGAACACATCGAGGACGACCGCGGAGAGGTCTGCCGCGCCGCGGAGCATCTCCGCCGTGGCGGGCATTTGATAGTCCTGTCTCCGGCGCATGCGTGGCTCTTCAGTGAATTCGACCGGTCCATCGGTCATTACAGAAGATACAGCGGGGAGGGTCTGGCTGCGTTAACGCCGGCTGGTTTGCGGTTGGCAAAGTGTTTCTACCTCGATGCGGTGGGTCTATTTGCTTCAGCAGCGAACCGTTTGTTTCTCAAACAGTCATTACCGAACACCGGACAACTGCGCCTTTGGGACAATGTCATGGTCCCTTGCTCGCGGTTGATCGATCCGATCATGCGGTACCGGTTTGGCAAATCGGTCGTCTGCATCTGGGAGCGCCCCTTGTGAGCGATTCACTTTCGAGCGCGTCCCTTCCCAAAACCGCGCCTGGCAGGCTGCAATGCTCGCCGTGGATGGCCGCCTGGGCGGGCCTCTCCTTTCTGGCCGTCGCTGTCGTCTATGCTTACTTCACCATCTTCAGCCGCTCGATGTCAGTCGATGAGGGCTACTTGATGATCACCATTCGGGGATTCCTGGAGGGCCATCCGCTTTATGACTCGGTGTTCACCCAATACGGTCCATTCTACTACTTCTACGAAGCCCTTGTCCGAGGGGGCTTGCGGGTGCCCTTGACTCACGATGCTACGCGCCTGCTGAGCATTGTCCACTGGCTGAGCGCCTGCGCCATTCTGGGTTTGGCAGGGGGGAAACTGATGAAGTCGGCCGCGGCGGGCCTTTTTGTCTTTGCCCAGGGGGTTGTGCACTTGACGGCGTTGGCGGGCGAACCCGGCCATCCGCAGGAGCTCGTGGCGCTGGCCTTGGCGCTGGGCGTCCTGATCGCGGGCCGTGGCCCGGAAAGACGCGGCGTCATCGAAGCGCTCGCGGCACTGACAGCCGTTCTCGTATTCACAAAAATCAACGTCGGCATTTTCTTCGGCCTGGCGCTGTTGCTGA
>CAZCUL010000621.1:0-7639 GCA_964501475.1 uncultured Verrucomicrobiota bacterium
GGAGTCCGCGATGACTGCGGCAAAGAGAACCGACTTGGTGGAAGACTCGATCAATTTGTCCTGATAGATTACCGCAGGCAAGCCGGCACTCTGCATGTTGAGGAGGTTGTAATCGAAGCGGACGTTACGGGCCTGCGGAATGGCGATGATGCAGAGGAAGGCGGTGATAGCGATGATCAACCCCGGACGGCGGAGCCAGGCGTTTTCGAGCCGGGCGCGGCGATCGGTGTCGATTGCGGCCTTTCGATCCAGCGTTTCACCCATTTCGTGATCGAGAACATTCTGGCGCCCGCGCAGCAGCAGGACGGGAAGCAGAGTCATCATGGGAATCAGACATACGATCATTCCGCCGCCGCAAATGATCCCCATTTCCTGAACGCCTTTGAAATCAGCCGCAGCCATGGCGAAGAAGGCGCCCGCTGTGGTGAAGGCACCGGTAAAAATTCCCATGCCCGTATTGACCATTGCTTTTTCGAGGGCAATCCGTTCGCTGCGGCCGTGTCGCAACTCCTCTTCGTAACGCGTGATCAAATGAACCCCAAAGTCAATCGCCAAACCGACCAGAATCGGCACGAACGTGATCGTAAGGATGTTGAGGTGGCCCACCGCCAGCGTTGTAAATCCCATGGTATAGACGAGCCCTACGAGCAGGCATATCGTCGCCTTCAGGGGGCGGCCGGTTTCGTGATATCCGTAAATGAAGATCATGGCCACCGCCACCAGAGAAACGATGGTCGCCACGGTGGTGTCGCGCTGGGACTGGACCATTTCGTCGAGTTCAAGCACCGGCTCGCCGGTTAACCCTACATTGAGCCCGGGCACCTCGGTCTGTGTCTCGCGGATGAGGCGGCGCATTTCCTGGATGGCTGCTTCATTCGCTTCCTCCCGCGCGGCCTGGGCGATGACCAGGTAAATGCGGCCGCCCCCAAAAGTGACGTACATTTGTTCCTGCGCTTCGGCGCCTCCGCCAAACAAGGCTTCGATACCGGGGGAGGGCGGCGAGCCCCGGCGGCGCAGAGCATCGATCCCCTGCTCGACGATCCGTTGCAAAGCCGGAAGCGTCTTGATGAATGCTTCGTTTTCAGCGCCTGCTTCCCGGGTAGCGGTGCGAAAGCGGGAATTGACCATGTCAAACAGCGAGACCAGGTTCGTCGCCTGCGCGAACTGCTCCAGAAACGGCCGGTATTCGCTGAGGGTCGCCTCGAGGTCCTTCAATCCCTCTTCGGGAAAGAAGAGCAGCGCCTTGCGGCCCATCAAGGCGAAGTCACCTTTGTAAAAGATACTGGAAAAGAGATTGGTCTTGGCTTCGAGCTTTGTTCCCAGCCGCTCGACGAACTGCCTGTTCTTTTCGGCGTCTTCGCTTTCGACGACGACGACGAGATCGTCCTGGAGCGGGAACTCGGCCTTAAACTGCAGGTAATTGCGGTGATACTGCTTGTCACCACCCACCAAATCGTTCCGGCTGGTGTGAAATTCGAGGTAGCGGCTGGCGTAGGAGAGGCACACCAGGACCAGGAGCGCCTGGGGATAGAAGAACCAACGACGGTGATAATAGATGGCATGCGCCAGGCGGAAGAGAAAACGCGGCGCGGAGAATTTGGTGGGCAGCGCCATCTTCGATGGTTAGTTACGAATGGGGGAGTGGCTCATAGCGCCGTCTGTTTAAGCGAGCGGGCAGTCTGCCGTTCACCGGGCCTGGCATTTATGTGGCCACTTCCTCCGGAAACTCGGCATTGGTGTAAACTTCCTTCACGTCTTCGTGCTCTTCGAGAACTTCAATGAGCTTGTTCACTTCGGCGGCCGCTTCGGGGCCCGGCAAAGGAATGGTCAGAGTTGGAATGGAAGTGACTTCCGCGCTCAGGGGAGAGATTCCTTTGGCCTCAATGGCTTTGTGGACGGTCTCGAAGCTGGCCGGATCAGTGACGATTTCGTAGCCTTGCGCATCCGCCTTGAAATCCGCGGCGCCCGCTTCCAGCGCCAGCTCCATCAGCTCGTCCTCATTGGCGGCGTCGCGTCCGATGATGATTTGGCCCTTGCGCTGGAAGAGACGTGTGACCGCGCCGGATGTGGCCATCGAGCCGCTGTGTTTGGAGAGAAGACTGCGGATTTCGGCGGCGGTGCGATTGCGATTGTCCGTGCTCAGTTCGACCAGGAGCGCGGCGCCGTGCGGGCCGTAGATTTCGTAGGTGAGATCTTCGAAGACCGAGGTGTCGTCGCCCCCGGTGCCCTTTTTTATGGCTCTCTCGACGTTATCGGCGGGCATATTAGCGGCGCGGCATTTGAGCAGCACCATGCGCAAGCGGGGGTTCATGCCGGGATCGGCTCCTCCGAGTTTGACGGCGATGGTGATTTCGCGGCTTAGTTTCGAGAAAACCTTTCCGCGCTTGGCATCGATGGCTCCTTTGAACCGCTTGACCTTGGCCCATTTGCTGTGTCCTGCCATAAGCTCTTGCTACATCTAAACTTTGCCGAACTGTCCCGGCTACGGAAATTCAACAGCACGGCAAGCGCAAGAAGAAGCTTAAAAATCGCTCCGGCGTACTCCGGACGAAGGGGCACGAATGGAAAGCCGCGAAATGGACGACCGGCGGCGACGGCCTAACTGTTTCCTTCCTTCTTCTTTAAATCTTCAGCGAGGAACTGAGCCACATCCTTAAACTTCGGGATGTTGGCGGGATTGACATCCATTAAAGTCTGATGGGCTTCCAAACAGGTGCGGGAGAGTTCCTTCGCATCTTGTGAATCCGGCTGGTCCACCGGGTCAAAACAGTCCGTCGGGGGACCGGCTTGCGCACAGGTCTTGAAAAGGTGGGCGATGCCGAGGTTTTCGAGGAGGTCTGAGACGCGGGAATTGGGATTGAGGAGTTCGATGCAAGGCGGCCGCGGACAGTTCTCATTACGGCTGAATTTGAGCCCGAGCCCGGCCAGAACGCCCAAAAAGGTGCTGTCCATAAGCAGGCAATCCTCAAGGTCGAGAATAAAACGAGAGTAACCCCTCTCCCAAAGCCTATTGACCACGGCTTTGAAATCGACGCTGGAAGTGAAGTTGGCGCGTCCCTGGATTCGGATCACAGCCATGTGGTCACCGATCCAAACGGACAAGTTGGCTGCGGATGCGCTCATACGACTCTGCTCATGCACTCTCGTGCTGCCCGGCTTTTGCCCAGCCCTTTGGAGGACCGCCCACCCATCGTTTTACCGCGCTGAGGCTTGGGCGAGTGCCTGTCCACCGCGGACAATCTGCACCAGCGTTTGCTGCAAAACAAGCGAGGAGTCCAGTCCGCTCAAAACCAGCCGCTGATTGCACTCGAGTAAAAGATCCATGGCTCGAACCAGTTCCGGCAGGGAGTAGCGGCGGGCATGGGGCAGCGCCTTGTAAAGCAAATAGGGGTTCAGGGCGAGAGGATTGAACCGCCGGTCTGCGGGGAGTTTGTCCGGCGGCACCCGCTGTAGTTGCGCTTTAAATCGCGGAAAATCGACTTCGCCCGTCAGCCAGCCCTCGCGGATCATTTCCCTCAAAAAAATCATCACCCGCACTTTGGTGATCAACCCATACAACAGGCCGATCTCGCTTTTCCTGCTGTCCGATTTCAATTCCCAAAGTTCGTTGGCCAGCGACTTGAGCAGGCGCGGCAGATCGCGTTCGCCCAGAGCGTCCGCCAGAGCAAAGGCGCGAGCTTGCCGGTTGCGGCTGACGACGCGCTCGATATCGGCCAGCTCGGCTCGAGGGCGGGCGCCGAGAAAGAGACAAAGCTTTTCAATTTCATTGGCCAGTTGGCGGCGATTCGGGCCGACCGCGTTCACCAGCTCGGACAAGGCATCGTCCGAAATCTCCTTCTGGCGCGCCCGCACGGCGCGGCGCGCGGCCAGCTCGGCTTCTCCAACCCAGTTTTTGTCATCGACGGACCAGGCTGGGAATTCCTCTGCCGCACCGATCTTTTCGACGGTTTTGTAAAATGCGCGCCGCTTATCGATCTTGCCAGCGCTGATCAGCAGACGAACGTTCTGCCACTCGAAGTTCTTCAATTCCTGAGCCAGATCGGAAAGTGATTGCGTGACGGCTTGTGTGCTGGCAGCGCGTTCTTCGCCCAGGAAATTGCAACTTTGGAGCCAGACCACCTTCCCGCTGCCAAAGAAGGGAAGTGTATTCAGAGATTCCCGAAGTCGCGCGAGCGCTTTCAGAGCATCCCCGCTGTTGCCCACCTGAGCATCGATTATTTCGTGGTCCATGCCGCCGATTTCCCCGGACCACTGCTGGAAGATCTGGCGTGCGCGCTGTTTGACTGCAAAGTCGTCATCGCCGTGAATGAGCGCGAGCGAGGCCGAAGGGGAAGGCGCGGAAGGAGCGGGCATGCGCGGAGAATTATTCGGCTTCTCCGCCGTTTTCATTGATCTCTTCGAGCCATTTGGACATGTCCTCCACCTGGCTGAAGAGGGAATTGGTCACATAAACGGGCTTCTTTTGGGCGGTGGCCAAAGCCAGGCAATCGCTCGGCCGGGCGTCGAGTTCGACTATTTTGCGGCCCAGTTCGTTTTGCTGCTGCAGAATCAGGCGGGCAAAGTAGGTGGAGTTCTTCAGTTCGGTAATGACGGCCCGCTCGACGGTGATGTTGAAACCCTTGAAAAGATTCGACATGAGGTCGTGAGTGAGAGGCCGTTCTTTGGGAGTATCCCGGAGGAACATGCCAATGATGGCGCCCATGTTGTGCTCAACCTGGATGACGAAAACCTTCTCCTCGTTGCCAATGAAGATGGCGCAACCGCTGTTGGCCGGCAGGATGCCGCGAATCTCAACAGACACTACATCGTTCTTCATGACTACAGATTAAAAGGGCGCTGGTGAAAACACAAGCATGACTCGTGGCGGTCCACCGCCGGCAATCGCCGGCGAGATTGCCCGGGCCGTTATCACTTCGGACCGCGGTGGCGTTGGCCATCACTCGTTTTGACTATTGCCAATTCGCCGCCGCCTTTCTCATCATACCTCCATGCCTTTTCGCGACAAGATTTTGCACGACTCGAGTTTGGCCGGGTGGCGCCAGGCACTGCGGGACAGGGGCAGAATCCTCGTCGCAACCAACGGCTGCTTTGACCTTCTGCACCTTGGACATGTGAGCTACCTGGAAGCGGCGCGCGCTCAAGGAGATGCTCTGCTGGTCGCAGTGAACGGCGATGCAGGGGTCCGAAGCTTGAAAGGCCCGGGGCGGCCCATTAACCAGGAAGAGGACCGGGCGGCGGTGGTGGCGGCATTGGAATGCGTGAGTGCGGTTTTCATTTTTCGGGAGCCAACCGCGCTGGAGTTTCTGAAAAGAGTGAAGCCCGAGATTTACGCGAAGGGGGGCGACTATACCATCGATACCATCAACCAGGAGGAGCGGCGTTTGATTGAAAGCATGGGTGGCCGCGTGGCCATCCTTCCGAAAGTCCCCGGAGCCTCCACGAGCGAACTGGCAGCGCGCATTGCTTCGCTTTGACGCGCCCTACCGGAAGCGCGCGAAGAACCGGCCGATGGCGTCCACAAGGCGGCTGTTTTCCGCCGGGAGATTCGTGCCCACCCGGATGAACTTGTTTGAAAGGCCCTGCTTTCGACTGCAGTCCCGAACGTAGAGCCCTTCTTCGGACAGGAGGCAGTCCCGCATCTGGGTGGATGTGCAACGCTCATCGAGAATCTTGAAGAGGATAAAATTCGAGGCGGTGGGAAACACTTTGAGCTGCGGGAAGTCCGAGAGCCGTTTGGCCAGCGATTGCGTTTCCTGGATGCAGGCGACGCGGGCCTTTTCGTAATCAGCGCGCCGGTCCAGGCAAAGCCGGACGAACTTCTCCGCCAGCGGACTGATATTCCAAACCGGCAGGAAACGGCGGATCTCATCGAGCCATTTGCGGTTGGCGGTGGCCATCAAGCCCAGCCGCAGTCCGCACGCGCCAAAGTCCTTGCCGAGGCTGCGAATGATGATGAGGTTCGGGAATTCATCGAGGAGGTTGCGGACCGTGGGAATGGCTGCTCGATCCGGCGACGTGAACTCGATGAACGATTCGTCGATGACCACTGCCTCCAAATGCCGGCTATTATCGAGCAGCTTCCGCAGGCCCGCCTCCGGAATCTTTTGACCGGTGGGGCTGTTCGGATTCGGGAAGACCACGGCGTCGAGCTTGTGTGCGTCCATCTCCTCCAGGACCCGGCCCACGTCCACTTCAAAATTCTCAGATTCGCGGAGGAGTAACAGATGCAGTTCCCTTTTAAAGTCGCGGATGACGTTTTCGTACTCCATGTACGACGGGCACGGCATCAACCATCGTTTGCCCAACCGGGCCGCAACCAAATGAATGAGCTCGGAGGCGCCGTTGCCCACCAGGATTTGGGCGGGTTCGTAGCCTGTCAGGTTTCCGACAAGACGCCGTTGCTCCTCCTGCATCGATGGATAGTTGCGAACCAGATCTTCAAATCCTTCAGCCAGGGCCGCAATCATTTCAGGCGAAGGGAAAAACTTGTTCGAGAGATAGCAGAAGTCGGCCACCTGACCGGTGCGGCTGGCGCCGGCTACTTGGAAGACCGAGGGGCTGTGTTGCCGTTCCTCGCTTTCGAACATGTCCAAACTCATACTGGTAATTCTGCCTCAGGCCGGCCGTGCTTCCGAAAACGGCTCTGCGCTGCTCGATGTCTGAAACAAACGCTTGAACGTGGGTGTTTTGCCGTCCGCGCTGCAAAGGAAATCGTCGGTTATTTCGATGTTCAGCTTTATTTCCGGGCCCAAGCGCTTGCCAATCTCGCGCTGAAGCAGCGGCACCAGCGCCTTCCCGTCTCCGGCCGAAGCCCGCATTTCCACCTTCACCGTCACGTCCGACGGTGCCGTCTGCACGAATTGGAACCGAAGAATCTCCGTGCAGGTCTGCAGCAGCGAATAGAAGTTCAAGGAAGGCAGCCGCCGGCCGTCCGGTGTGAGAATGCACTCATCCTTCCGGCCGGAGATCGACCGGATCTTCGGATAGATGCCGGCCCCGTCGATCTGTTCGCCAAGCCGGGCGATATCCTCGGTCTGGTAACGGATAAAGGGCATGACTGGATTGTGCAGACTGGTGGCCACCAGCTTTCGCTCCTGCGATTCCAACGATTCATCCTCCAGGAATTCCGGGTAACCGTAATCCCAATTGACCTCCATTCCGCTGTGATCCAGGCGCTCGGTAATCACCACCGCCGGCTCGGTCATGCCATACCAGTCGAACAGCTTTTTGCCGAAGGTGCGCTCGATGATTTCGCGCTCTCCGGCGAGCACCGTCTCAGACGCGGTAAAAACGCCGCGAACAAAGTCGAAGCGGTCGCGGCACGAGTAGGCGTACTCGGCCAGGACCACGACTGAAGAGGGATAACCGCGAATATAATGCGGCCGGAACTTCAGGAGCGCCTCGATGTACTGTCCGCAATTCGAGGGCTTCAGATGGTAAGCGGACATGTAGAGGGTGTTCTGCCAAAAGTTGTAATGCCAGAGCGGCCGTTTGGGGGAGGGAGGCACGTAGCTCCGGATCGCCGCAAATGGCGCTCGGAAACGATATCCCGCCTGCGCCCAATGCCGAAACATGCAGGCGTAGTCAAAAGCCACATAGCTTTCGTTCAATCGCATGATGGTGGGTTGCCCGGTCGTGC
>CAZCUL010000622.1:0-9461 GCA_964501475.1 uncultured Verrucomicrobiota bacterium
GAAGTGCAGCGGTGGATTCTGAGCTGGGGCGCCAATGCAATCGTGATAGAACCGGCCGAACTGGCCTTGGCTATCCAGGCTTCGGCCGAAGCGATTTTGCAAAACTGTCAGCAGCCGCGCAAGACGCCCTCTGCAAGCCGCCTTCGGAAATCGCCAGCGCGGAATAAGTTGGCTTGAGGCTCCTGTCATGCTAGGAACTGCGCGGCATCCATGAGATTCGCGCACTTCAAAACAGCCCTCGTTCGCGGGGCGGGATCGACTATCGCAGCACTGCTTCTCCTTTGCGGTTTATTGCTTCCTGCTGCGGAGTATCTGGACAATCCCGCATTGGAAAAGCGTCTGAAGGATTTGGAAGGGAACTATCCCCAGCGGGTCCGGGTTCGGAGTCTCGCCCAAACGCTTCAAACCAACCAAGTCTGGCTGGCAGAGGTGGGAACAGGTGATTCGGATTCGCGCCAGCGGCGTCCCGCGCTCCTGCTGGTGGCCGGAATCGACGGTTGGGACCTCGCCGGAACAGCCACCGCCCTGTTTTGGCTCGAAGATATTTTGAAGCGGAGCGGGGAGGAGGAAAAGCTTCGCGGCCTTCTGGACACCACCACGGTTTACGTCTTTCCGCGCGTCAATCCAGATGGAGCCCGCCATTTCTTTACCAGGCCGCAGCGGGAACAGGCCGTTAACGACCGGCCGGTGGACGAAGATCACGACGGGTTGATCGACGAGGACGAGGCGGATGATCTGGATGGCAACGGGCTCATCACGTCCATGCGCGTCGAAGACCCGGATGGTGAATATATCCTGCATCCGTCCGAACCGCGATTGCTGATCAAAGCGGACCGGCTGAAGGGCGAAAAGGGCGCCTGGCGCCTGTTGATCGAGGGGCGCGATGACGACCGGGATGAGCGTTGGAACGAAGACGGGCGGGGCGGGGTGAACCCAAATCGGAACTTTCCCTATGGCTATAAATTCTTCGAGCCCGGGTCCGGGAAGCACCAGGTCAGCGAACCCGAATCACGCGCACTTGCGGATTTTGTGGTCGCCCATCCGAACATCGGCATCGCCTTTACTTTCGGAGCAGCGGACAATCTTTTGCAACCGCCCAAGAGCGAGGCGCCGAAGCGGCCGCCGGTGACGATCCAGCCGGACGACGCGCCGTATTACCGCGAGCTCGGCAAGGAATATCGGGAGGCCTTGGGACTAAAAAAGGAGCTTTCCTCGAAGAGCGAGCCGGGGACCTTTTCCGATTGGATGTATTACCATCGCGGCCGGCTCTCGCTTGCGGCGCAGCCTTGGACCCTCGCAATTCAGACGGAACTGGCCAAAGGCGACGGCAGGAAGAAGGAGCAGGAGGGGAAAGAAGAACAGCCCGGCAAACCCGCGGAAGAGAGCAAAACGGAGGAGCCAAGCCCGAAATCATCCGAGGCGGACAAGGATAAAAGCGGCAAGGACGACGAGAAAAAGGACGACAAGCGGGCGGAGGACGAACGCGCCTCACTGGCCTGGGTGGACGAGCACGCGCCCGAGGCCTTCATTCCATGGCAGCCATTCGATCATCCGGACTTTCCTGGCCAGAAAGTTGAAATCGGCGGTTATGCGCCCTTTGCCAGAAACAACCCTCCGAAAGAACTGATCGAGGAGGTGGCAGAGAAGCACGCGAGATTCCTGACGGGATTGCTCGAGAAGTTTCCGAAGGTCGCTCTGCGCAAGGCCGAGGTGAAACATCTGGGCAACGAGATTTACGACGTGACCCTTCAGGTTGAAAATGCCGGGTATCTGCCATCCGCCCTTGCGCAGGGGGAAACGACCAGGGAGGTGCATCCCACCCGGGTCATTCTGAAGATCGATGAGGAGGCGATTCTCTCCGGCAGGCGGGTGACAACGCTCGCCGCGCTGGCCGGAAGCGGCGGGATGAAGGAGGTGCGCTGGATCGTGCGGGCAAAGGGCAAAGAAACCATCGAAGTTGAAATTGTGTCTATGCTCGGCGGGACGGTGCAGGAAACGCTCAAGCTGAAGGAGGAAAAGTAATGGTTTGGAGGCGGCTTAAAATGAAACGGACCGGAGATTTGGCCATTGCATCTCTCCGCGACGGAGGGGTGCGTAAACGGCGCGCTTCTTTTTGGCCATGCTGCGCGATGGCGGCCGCCCTGGTGGCATTCGGGGCGGGAGGAGCCGACAAACCGGCGGTGACTTCTCCTCTCGATCATTCCTTCCCGGCATTGGGAAGCGTGCCCAATCCCAAGGTAAGAGTCGAATGGAACCGCTTCTACGATAATCAAGGGCTGGCGGCGATCCTGGGGCGGCTGCACGAGGCGTTTCCGGATTTGACGCGCCTTTACTCGCTGGGCAAATCCGTGGAAGGGCGCGAGCTTTGGTGTCTGGAAGTGACGGCTTTCAACGTCGGCAAACCCGAGCGCAAGCCGGGCATGTATATCGATGGGAACATCCATGGGAATGAAGTTCAGGGGTCTGAAGTGGTCGCTTACACCGCCTGGTATCTTTGCCATCAATATGGCCATTTGGAGAAGGCGACCGAATTGCTGGATCGCTGTGTGTTTTATCTCATTCCGACGATCAATCCGGATGGCCGCCACCATTGGCTGCACCAGGCACAGACGGCTCACACGGCGCGCACGGGAACGCGGCCCTATGACAATGATCGGGACGGTTTGCTGGACGAGGACGATGTGGACGATCTCGACGGCGATGGCTCGATCACACAGATGCGGATTAAGGACCCGAACGGCCGCTGGAAGCCTCACGCTGATTTCCCGGAATACCTGATGGTCCGCGCTGCGCCTGATGAAAGAGGCCAGTACAGCCTGCTTGGGAGTGAAGGGCTGGACAACGACGGCGACGGTGAGGTGAACGAAGATCCGGCAGGGGGTTACGATATGAACCGGAATTGGGCCTGGGACTGGCAGCCCAACTATATCCAGGGAGGCGCGCTTGAGTATCCGTTTTGCCTGCCGGAAACGCGCGCCGCCTCCGAGTTTGTGGTCAACCGGCCGAACATCGCAGCCTTCCAGTCTTACCACAATTTCGGCGGCATGATCTTGCGGAGCCCGGGGCGGGAGGGCGGCGCGATTCGTTCGCAGGACGACCAGGTGCTGCAATTCATTGCCCAGCGCGGTGAAAAGATGCTGCCGTTCTACCGCTCAATGGTGGTGTGGAAGGACCTTTACACGGTCTGGGGTGGAGAATTCGACTGGTTTTACGGAGCGCGCGGTGTCATCGGATTTACCAGCGAACTCTGGAACATGCGAAATCTCGATAAGTCAGGCAATGCCCCTTCCCGCGAAGACGAGGCAGCGTTTCTCAAGTACCTCCTGCTTCATGACGGCGTGGTGAAATGGAAGGAATTCGATCATCCGACCTATGGCCGGGTCGAAATCGGCGGCACGAAAAAGGAATGGGGCCGCACTCCGCCCTCCTTTCTCCTGGAGGAGGAATGCCATCGCAACATGGCGTTTACGCTCTACCACGCCGATCAAATGCCGCAGTTATCCGTTGGAGAGATTCAGATTGAGCGCCTCGATGAGGGGCTTTTTAAAATCTGGGTAACGATTGAAAACTCGCGGCTGATTCCGACTCGGTCCGAGCAGGACGTGCGAAATCATATCAGCCCTCCCGATATTGTCTCCCTGAGCGGGCCGAACCTCGAGGTTTTGTCCTCCGGGCGGGTGACGAATCGATTCTTCAAACGTGTCGATCCTGTGAAACGGCGCCCCGAGCGCGTGGAAGTCGAGACGATTGGCGGGATGAACGAGGAGCGAATTCAGTTCATCGTCTCCGGTTCGGGACCCGTTATTATCGAGGTTGATTCCGCCAAAGGTGGGTTGCTGCGAGTGGAAAGGGAGCTTCCGTAAGGCGGGCGGACTATTTAATGAAGCGAATCGTCAGTGGGTAGGTATAGAACTCCCCGTTACCGGCCTTGACCGTGGCCACGATGACCAGAATCAGGTCAGCGAGAAGCACCGCCGGGACAAGCACGACGCCGATGGCGATAAAAACGGAGAGCCCGGCAACGATGAGATAAATGGTCATGGAAATCTGGAAGTTCAGCGATTCCTTCCCGTGCGCATCGACGGCCGGGCTCTGATCTTTTTTAAGAACCCAGATGATGAGCGGGCCGATGACGTTCCCAAACGGGATTCCAACAAAAAGCGCCAGGCCAAGAACGTGGCAAAGAACAGGCCAGGTGCGGTCCTCGCGCTGAACCGGAGGCGTATTCGGATCGTCCATGCGAGCTATATCATCGAACTTCACCGGCCTTTGCACGACAAAAAGAGAGCTTTCGGACCGCCCCAGTTCGGCGGGGTAAGGTTCAGTTCTTCGACCGCTTCGAGAGCTTTCCACGCTCCTTGACCGCGCTTGCCATCAGCGACGATGGCTATCCATCGTCCGGCGACAGTGTATAAGTGATCTGCCGGTTTTTTCCTTGCTCGTCGCGTAGATCAAACGTGACTTCGTTCCCCGGCTCAAATTGTTGCCGGAACCAAACCAGAAAAGCGCGCCCGCTTAAATCCGGGTTCTGGCCGTTGACGGCAGTGATGGCGTGATTCTGCCGGATTCCCGCTTTGTAGGCGGCGCTGCTCGTTTGTGGACCCATGTAAGGCTCGATGGCCATCTTGCCTGCAGGGATGCCCAATCGCTGGCGCCGCTGCTCATGGAGCGCCAGCGGGAAAAAGCCGGGCGCCGCCCCAATGAACCCCTGCGAAATCGACATCCGCCAATCCAGAACCGTCTTCCGCCATCCGGGCGCAACAACCAAGGCGCCGCTTATGACCTTTCCATCCCGAAGCCACACCACTTCCATTTCACCGGCATCTCTCGGGCCGCGGTGTAGAACGCCTCGAAAATCGGCCTGGCCAAACAACCGTCTCCCGCCCGCGGCACCCAGTTCGTCTCCGGCGCGCATGCCTGCCTGGGCCGCCGAACTGCCGGGCTCCACACGATTGATCCTCAGACCGTGGTCGCGATCGAGTTCAATGCCGACGTTTTCCGGCAGGGGCCAGACTTCTACATCACGTTGCTTGTCGAAGGTTTTGGCGTCGATTGCCGGTTGCCGAAGCACGTCGGCCAGTTGATGGCAATGCAGACAGGTGAGTTTTTCCCGTTTGCTGGCGCGCGCTTCCCACGATTTCCAGCCCGGCAGATGAAACGCCATAACCGGCCTGCTCGACAAGTCAGGCATCGGTCCGTCGATGTTCCATTCTTTACGACGCGGATCATAATGATGCCGCAGCACTCGCCAGAGCGTATGGATGAGGGCCTGTTTTGAAATGCGCGCGTGTTCGGACACGTGATCCTTTCCGCCAAAAACGCCGTAAACCCGCGCCTGGGGAGAAAGGAACCAGCCCCACCAGGAAAGGTCGAGATCCTGATACCCTTCCACCGGGAAAATTCGAAAATCGAGATGCTCTGCATTGGTCAGGCGTACCGTGATGAACCTTCGCAGCAGCGGATCCAACTCCGGGCCGCCCTCGAGCACCTCCTTGTCGAAATCGGCGCACTGCTTGCATGGGAGGCAGCGAAATGTGACGAACAGCGGCTGGCCAGTCCGCTTTGCCTCTTCCAGCGCTTTGTAGAGATTATTTCGCCAGACCACCGCCAAGTCGCCGGATGACGGCAGCTCGGTTTGGGACGGACCGAGGATTTCCTGCCAGGGTGGACTTTGGCTGGCAGTGAGCGCCGTGTGGGGCGCATGAATGGCAAAGAGGAAAGAACCGAGTGCGAGCAGGGGACGAATGACAGGCTTCATACTTCGATATTAACGGTCAATTTGAGGCCGCGCGGCAAGCGTCAAAGAAACGCCCTTGGCCGCGTTCGATCGGAGAGTCGTCGGGTAGCGCAAGCACAGCCATGTCCACAAACTCGCCGCCGTCACTGACGGGAGGGCCGGTTCTTGTGGACCGGCAATCTCGTTTCCAGTTGGACCGTACCGCCTGAACTGCTACCAATCTATGCGCGACGCATGAATTCTGTTCACGAAAGAGATGAGACCCGGCACCCATCTTTGCCGCGAGCGCGGCGGGCCATCCGGTGGTGGCCGGTAATCCTGATTGTAGGGCTGGGCGCGACGGCCTGGCTCGCTATCTGGCAGTTTTGGGAAACGACTCGGCAATCGAAGCATTTTGCCACCGCCGCTCTGATGGGGGCGATAGTGGTGCTCCTCGTGATTTGGTGTTTGGCTTTTTCGGGACTGCGATGGCGGTGGAGGTTCTGGATCACTGGAACTGTTTTAGGACTCATTCTCCTCGTACCCCTCCTGTTTGAGGTTCGCGGCGTCACCGGGGATTTTCTCCCGATCCTCCAGTGGCGCTGGAAGAGGTCTGCTCCTCCGCCTCTCATTGCAGAAGGCGCACCGGGGCGCGCCCAGGCGAGCGGGGGTCGGGTCGGTTCAACCAATGATTTTCCGCAGTTCCTGGGGCCGAATCGGGATGGGATGCTGCGGGGACCAAGACTGGCAACGAGCTGGAAGAAGAATCCGCCACGGGAGCTGTGGCGGCGCCGTATTGGCGCAGGCTGGTCCGGTTTCGCCGTCACGGGCTCGTTGGCACTGACGCAGGAACAACGCGGCTCCCGGGAATTGGTGACTTGTTACGATCTAAATAGCGGCCGGCTGATTTGGTCACACGCGGATGAGGCGCGCTACTTTACGACAATTGCGGGCGAAGGCCCTCGCGCCACGCCGACCGTGAGAGACAGTCGCGTTTATGCCCTCGGCGCGACCGGAATCCTCAATTGCCTCGACCTGGTGACAGGCGAACGGTTGTGGTCAAAGAACGTTATCATTGAAAACGAGAGTGTGCTTCCCGATTGGGGAATGAGCGGATCTCCGTTGGTTTTCGAGGACCTGGTGGTGGTCAGCGCCGGGGGCGCCAGCGGCCGGTCATTGGTGGCTTATGCTCGTCAAACAGGGGAGCGGGTCTGGGCGGGCGGGAATGATCGCGCGCATTACAGCTCTCCGAACCTCGTCACGCTTGATGGCACTCGGCAAATTCTCATCTTCAACGCTCGGAGCATCGCTTCCCACGAGGCGAGCAGCGGGCAGGTTTTGTGGACTTACGCGTGGCGGGCCGGTCATCCACATGTGGCAATGCCCATTCGGCTTCCGCAGGACCGAGTCTTGATATCGAGCGGCTATGGAACCGGGAGCGAGCTTTTGGAAGTCAGGCGCAGCCCGGCGAGCGACTGGGAGGTTGATCAGATTTGGAAATCCCATCGCTTGAAATCCAAGTTCGCCAACCTCATTTATCACGATGGCAACATCTATGGCCTGGACGACGGGATTCTCGTCTGCCTGGACGCTGCGGACGGTTCGTTGCAATGGAAAGAGGGGCGCTACGGGCATGGCCAGCTCCTGCTGGTGGCGAGCCTGTTGCTCATTATGGCCGAGAATGGCGGCTTGGTCCTCGTGCAGGCTTCGCCCGATCGGCACCGCGAACTGACGCGCTTTTCCGCTTTTAACTCGAAGACCTGGAATCCTCCCGCGCTCGCGGGAGATTATCTGGTCGTCCGCAACGACGTCGAGGCGGCTTGCTTTCGGCTTCCGCTGGACAAATGAAGGGCGCGTGCCATCAGGATTCGTGAGCCGACCTGAGGGGGGGGCTCACTGCTCAGTTTTCTATCGCCACGGCAGGGAAGCGCATATCAGAGCCTCGTTACCTCGCCTGTTGCCACGAGGGTTGGCAGAATGGCATCCATGACCAGGCGCGATTGACGCACTGAAAGCTTCAACAATATAGTCAAGGCGTGTCCCGGAATGCGCCGATATCCCGCTCTCCTGGCCAGTCAGGCCACAAGCGGAAGGAAAGTCCTGTGGCTTCCATAGAGCCCACCCGGCCGGCGGCGACTGCTGCCGCTGATCCTCGGCCTTCGAGGCTGGCGCGCCTCATCCAGATTTCTATTGCGGTCCTGTTGGGGTTGAGCCTGATCAGCGGCCTGTTGGTCTGGTGGGGACAGACCATTCAAGCGCGCGAGCTGCGCAGTCCCGCCTGGTTGCGACCCAGTCTGGTGCTGCATGGAGCGCTCTATCCATTTTTGTGCGTGCTGTTTGGTTATCTCGGCTGCCAACATATTCGGGCGGGCTGGGAGTTAAAGGCAAACCGGTTGAGCGGCTTTTTCATGGAGTTTATCTTTGTGGCCTTGATCCTTTCCGGAGCCGGCCTTTACTACTTTGGGGACGAGTTTTGGCGGAGCGCCTGCGTGATTCTTCATCGCATCTGCGGTTTGGCGCTGCCCGCGGCTTTGACCTGGCATTGGCTGGCCGGCCTGGCCTGGGCAAAAAAAATTTCAAATTAATGATTGCACTTGAGATGCATTCTCAATAGCGTCGCCTCCGTGCTGAGATTCAGTCTCATTACTTGGGTGAAAATTGCATCAACAGTTTAGGGCGAATGAACTTGAAAACATTACTGACCATTCTTCTTTTGGCCGCGCTGGCGCGGGTGACCGAGGCTGCCGAGGCGGACCCTGCGGCCGTCGAGCAGCTTCAAAAGCAACTCCAGGAATTGCGGGAGGAAGTGGATCGGCTCAAGGAAGGGCCGGCGCGCGACCCGGAAACGGAGGCGCTGTTAAACCGCCCTTTTTTCCGCGCGCAGGGGTTGAAGATCGGGTTCTACGGTGAAGCGAAGTATCGCTTTCCAGAACAAGGGAACAACACGTTTGATCCTCATCGGTTCGTGCTCACGCCCAGCTACCAGATTGCGGATTGGTTGATTTTCAATTCCGAACTCGAACTCGAACATGGCGCGGTGGACGAGAGCAGCAATGATGGCCGCAACCGTTTCAACGGCGAGCTGGAGATCGAGCAGTTCTATGTGGACATTCTCATTAACGAACACTTCAACGTCCGATCCCCCGGGATCGATCTTATCCCGATTGGGCGCCTCAATCTTTATCACGAGCCGACGGTATTTTACTCGACGGAGCGGCCCGAGCTGTATCGGGAAATCATTCCGACAACCTGGTTCGAACCGAGCATGAGCGTGTTTGGCAGGATTACCGAAACCCTCGATTACCGGGCTATGATCTCGACGGGATTGGAGGACGCGATCGAGACGTCCGGTTCGGCCATGACCCCGACCCGGCCCGCTGGATTTGCCGCGCCGGGCATCGACGCTACTGGCGCAATGCGCAACGCGCGTCCGCGGCTGCGGGCGGCGAGCGAAAACCGGCTCGCCTATTCAGGGCGGCTGCACTACAACGGCCTTCGGGGGTTCGATACGAGCGCTTCGTTTTATGTCACAAGGGTGGAGGGAGTGACGGGCGATTCGACTTTGGCGCTCTGGGACATTGAAGCGCTTTACCGGGTGCCCAGGACCGGGTTCGAGTTGCGGGGCGATTTCGCCTATTGGCACATCAGCGATCCGGAGAATCTGGTGGCCAACAACAATGCCTCTCCCGCCGATGACGTGGGTGACCGGATGTATGGGTGGTATTTGGAGGCGGCATACCATTTC
>CAZCUL010000623.1:0-4960 GCA_964501475.1 uncultured Verrucomicrobiota bacterium
AATCGATGTCCTCCGTCTTCAGAAACAGCACGCGTCCGCCCGATTTGACGACCAGGCGGTCCGAGTGCTTTTGGCCGGGTTTCAAGTCCTCGAGCAAGGCGGCCAACTGTTGCTTCAATGGGGCCGCTTGATTCCGCCGAATCAGATCGACGGCCCGGCGCAAGGCGGTTTGGAATCGCTCCCGATCGAACGGCTTGAGCAAATAATCGAGCGCGTGCACTTCGAAAGCGCGCAAGGCGAACTTGTCGTGCGCGGTCACAAAAATCACCGCCGGCAGCCGTTCTCCGCCGAGTTCATCGAGCACGCTGAACCCGTCCAGTTCCGGCATTTGCACATCCAAAAAGACCAGGTCCGGCGAATCGCGCCGGATCGTCTCGACCGCTTCCCGGCCGTTCGCCGCATCGCCCATGAGCTCGATGTCCGGTTCGTCCTGAAGAAGCTTGCGCAACCGTTCCCGCGCCAACGGTTCGTCATCGACAATCAAGGTTTTGACTTTCACGGATCGCAGCGATCTTTCACTGCTTCCGGGCGAAAGGGAATTCTAATTCGCACGGTCAACCCGCCCTCTTCCCGGTTGTGCAGTTCGAAGGTGTGCCGGGCACCGTAAAGCTCGCGAAGCCGCGCCCGCGTATTGGACAGGCCAATGCGTTCCGCCGGCGATTCGTTCTTGGGCAAACCCGCGCCGTTATCGCTCACCTCGACACACAAGTTGCCATTCTCGCGACGAGCGCGAAGCTCGAGAATGCCGTCTTTGGCCTGGTCCTCGATGCCGTGGCGGATGGCATTTTCGACCAGCGGTTGCAAAATCAGGTTGGGCACCCGGGCCTCCAGCGTGGCCGGATCGATGTCCAGGTTCACCTTGAGCCGGTCGCCAAAGCGGGTTTGCTCAATTTCCAGATAGCTTCGCAGAAAATCGAGTTCCTGGCGCAACGGCACTTCCTGAGTGGAGGCGGTGTCGAGCGCGGTGCGAAGCAGGTCGCTCAAGCGGGCGATCATTCGGTCTGCCGCCTCCGCATCCTTGTGCACGAGCGAGGAGATGGCGTGGAGAGTGTTGAAGAGAAAGTGCGGGTTGAGCTGCATTTGCAGCGCCTCGAGCCGGGCTTCCGCCAGGCGCTTTTCCAGCTCCGCCGCGCGGATGCCGCGTGCCTGATAACGGCGATAGTATTCAACGGCGTGGCCGACGCTCACGATCACCCAATAGATCAGCAGGTTGATGAAGAAGGTGGCGAAGAGCGCCCGGCTAAAGGCTGCTGAAAACGTCACCGGGGCGTCGCCCGCGCGGCTCTGCCAATATTCGATGCCGGCGCGCAGGACCAGCCAGCTTGCCGAAAAGAGGATGCTGGCCGCCAGATGAATGACCAGGGTGCGCGGCCATTGAATGCCTTCAATCCGAAATCGCCGGGCCAGGCGGAACGCCGGAATGGAAAGGACGGCAAAGACGTACCAGTCCGCCAGGTTGCGGCCCAGGGCGAACTTCCAGCTCACCGGATTGCCGATCTGCTGATGGGTCAGGAAGGTTTGGCCGGCAAAGAAAACCCCGATTAAGGTCCAGAAGGCAAAGACGAGAAACCATTTCAGCCAAACGTTCTTCATCCGGTCTCGCCTACCGTAGGACAGTGCGTCCCGCCTGTCTCGCTCAAAGAGAAGCAGCAATTCGCATTTTAACTCGGAGCGGCGGCAGCCTAAACCACATGGCCAGGATTCGCCCGCCGTCCATTCTGCGCCCGCGGCCAAAGCGCCAGAGGACGGGCGCAGTCCAAAACCTGGCGGGCTTCCCACCGGCCCCGGTCATCGCGAAGCGTCTTGGAGTGGTCCCCTACCGCTTTCTTCCGGAGCGTGCTCAAGCTGATGGGCAGGATTCGCCCGCGAAGAGGTCACAACAACCTCTCCCTCTCACGAGGCCGGACGCAGCTTGCCGGATTCCGGCCCGGCCTTTATGGTCCCGTCACCGGCCCGGTTCCCCCGCGCAATATGTTGCTGCACTCTGGAGGGAGAGGCCGCCCGAGCGAAAAGCGATGCCGGAAGAGCGTCACAACCTGGATGATACGGGCCCTGACGATGATGCGGTCATTGGGCGCGCGTTTCGCTGGTCGCTGGCCGCCCTGGGCCTGATGGCGTTGATTATCGGCGGCTCGATATGGTATGCGCGGCTCTCGCCTGCAAGTCCGCCGACTTCCGTGACCTCTCTGGGCGCTCCAGTCCTGCCGGAGCAGGAGCAGGCAGCAATTCCGGAGACAAGATTTACCGACATTACGGCGAGCGCGGGAATCACCTTTGTCCATGAGAACGGCGCTTATGGCGACAAGCTTCTTCCCGAGACGATGGGTGGCGGGGTAACATTTTTCGATTTCGACAGTGACGGGGACCAGGACCTGTTGTTTATCAATTCCACCTATTGGCCCGGGCATGTTCCGGAGGGCGCTCGCCTGCCGACGATGGGTTTGTTTCGCAATGATGGGACTGGCCGGTTCGACGAGGTTACGTCCGGCTCGGGTCTGGACGTGACTTTCTACGGCATGGGCGTTGCGGTGGGGGATTATGACAACGATGGGCTGACGGACGTGTTCATCACCGCGGTGGGACCCAACCGGCTCTTCAAGAACCTGGGCGGAGGTAAATTCCGGGACGTCAGCCTCGAAGCGGGTGTGTCCGGTGGAACGAATGATTGGAGCACGAGCTGCGCGTGGGTCGATCACGATCGTGACGGCGACCTCGACTTGTTCGTCTGCAACTACGTCCAGTGGTCCCGCGAGATCGATTTGGAAGTCGATTATCGGCTGGTGGGAATAGGGCGAGCCTACGGGCCGCCGGTGAATTTCCCCGGGAGCTTTCCCCTCCTTTACCGCAACGACGGAGGCGGCCGGTTCACGGACGTGAGCGCCGGGGCGGGGGTGCAAATCCGGAACCCGGCCTCGGGCGTTCCCATGGCCAAATCGCTGGGCGTGGCGCCGGTGGACATCGACGGCGACGGCTGGATCGACCTGGTTGTGGCCAACGACACGGTGCAAAACTTCGTATTTCAAAACCAACGCAACGGAACCTTCAAGGAAATCGGGGCCAGGTCGGGGATCGCCTTCGACAGTTACGGCCAGACGCGCGGCGCGATGGGGATTGATGCCGCCCGCTTTCGAAACGACGACGCGTTGGGGATCGCGATTGGGAATTTTGCCAACGAGATGAACGCGCTTTACGTTTCGCAGCGGGACTCACTCCTCTTCGCAGACGAGGCCATCACTGAAGGCGTAGGCCCGGCCAGCCGCCTGCTCCTGAAGTTCGGCCTTTTCTTCTTCGATTACGATCTGGACGGGCGTCTGGATGTGCTTACGGCCAATGGCCATCTCGAAGAAGAGATTCAGAAGGTCCAGGCGAGCCAGCGTTACCGGCAGCCGGCGCAGCTCTTCTGGAACCGCGGCGGACGTCGCGCCACGAGCTTCATTCCCGTGCCGCCCTCCAAATGCGGACCGGACATCTTCACGCCCATGGTCGGCCGCGGTTCGGCCTACGCGGATATCGATGGCGACGGGGATTTGGACGTGGTTCTCACTCAAATTGACGGGCCACCGATGCTTCTGCGAAACGATCAGCGTCTGAATCACCGCTGGCTCCGCCTGAAACTGGTGGGCAACGCCGGTAATCGCGACGCGATTGGCGCGTGGATCAAGGTGCAGGCAGGAGGAAGAACCTTATCCCGGCAGGTCATGCCCGCGCGCGGTTACCTTTCGCAGTCTGAGTTGCCAGTCACAATTGGACTGGGGAATGCCTTGAATGTGGAACTGATCGAGATCACCTGGCCCAACGGCAACAGGCAGAAGGTGGACACCTTTCCCGTGGGCAAACCATTTACTGTCCTGGAAACCACGTCTGCGGCGAGGTAGAGCGGCTGAGAGCGCGGATGAAGAAAACGGGACAAAATCACTGATTCAACCCAGCCAGGTAACGCTCGGTGTCGATGGCCGCCGCGCAACCCAGGCCCGCAGCCGTCACCGCCTGGCGATAGACATGATCATAACAGTCTCCCGCCACGAAAACGCCCGGCACATTCGTGGCCGTGCCTTTCCCCGGTTTGATGTAGCCGTTTTCGTCCATGTCAATCACGCCTTTGAAAAGCTGGGTGTTGGGAACATGTCCGATGGCCACAAAGACGCCGGCGCACTCGAGCGTGCTTTCCTTTCCGGTCTTCAGGTTCTTCAAGCGCACGCCGGTGACCTCGCCCTTCTTCACGTCGAGGATTTCGGTGACCACCGAGTCCCAGACCGGTTTGATCTTCGGATGGGACAAGGCCCGTTCCGCCATGATTTTCGAGGCGCGCAGAGCGTCGCGGCGATGAACCAGATACACCGTCGAGCCAAATCGAGTTAAATAGGTGGCTTCTTCGCAGGCGGAGTCGCCCCCGCCCACCACCACCAAAGGCTTGTCGCGGAACATGGGCAAGGCCCCGTCGCAGGTGGCGCAATATGTGACTCCCTTGTTCTCCAACAGATTCTCGCTTTCCAGCCCGAGATGGCGATGGCTGGCGCCACTGGAGATGATGAGGGTCTGGGTTTGAACCGGCTCGCCGTCCACCGTCAGGGTGAAAGGCTGCCTGGTGAGATCGACGGCCTCGATGGTGCCGAACTGGATGCGGGCGCCAAAGCGTTCGGCCTGTTTCTGCATGCGCGTCATCAATTCCACTCCATCGATTCCCTCTGGAAAACCGGGATAATTCTCGACACTGCTGGTGGTGGTCAATAAACCGCCGGGCATGAGTCCGGTGATGACGAGCGGATTCAAGTTCGCCCGCGCGGTATAGAGGGCGGCAGTCAGGCCGGCACAGCCGGTGCCCATGATAACGACCTTTTCCATAGGGGCAGGGAAGTTAGTTTTCTCGCGTGACATTGGCAAGCCGTTTGGCTTGAGTGGAGAAACCGGGCGCAGTAGCGCGGGGTGCCGAGCCTGCCGTTTCGCAGGTTGCCCACGTGCG
>CAZCUL010000624.1:0-3478 GCA_964501475.1 uncultured Verrucomicrobiota bacterium
AAGGTAACGCCAGGTCGAGCCCACGGAAATCAAGGTCGTTTGCCCACCAAGCCGAAGTTCAGCCACCCCCAGGACGAGGAGTGTCAAAGCCAGTTTTTGGATGAAGGGTATTCGCATGGTGTGCAGGGTGTGTTGGAACGATGCTCAGGGTTTCGACAGCCGGTAAAAGCGGTTGCCCACGGGTGGATTCACGGTGATGGACTTGGTCGTGCCGTTGTCGGTCATAGGCTCCGATGGGGCGACCCAATTGGCGGTGTTCAGGTCGTTGTTCTGTTGCAGGTTGAAGCCGGTCGAAGGCGAGGGCCAGGAGACGGTGACGGTTGAGAGTTGAGAGTTGAAAGTGATCGTGAGCAGCGGCGCGCCGGGCATTTGAATGGCGGTGATGACGCCCCAGAAGCCGCCTTTAATGGCCAAGCGGCTCTCGCTCAGTTGACCGGCATCCGGCTGGCCAATCGTGCCGCGCACTGTCAGCGTGCTGTTCGTGCTCGTGCCGCCGCCGCCGTCGATGGTGAACCAGTTTATGGAAAATATGGGCACCGGAACCAGCGCGCTGGTGGCATCGATTGACTCGACGAACGCAACGACCTTGGCCTGGTCCGCAGGGTTGCTCAAATGGTCAGGAAGACGGCCATTGGCGGTGCGATGCTTCAGGTCGGCGACGACGGCTGCGAGCGACTCCGCCGCGCCATTGTGCATGTAGGGCGGCACGGCCTGAATGCCGAGCAGCGAAGGCAGGTTGAAGCCAATTCCCTTGCCGTCGCTGTTGTAGTCACGACCCAGCGCGTCCTGCGCGACCTGCAACGTGCCACTGTTGTCCACGACGGGCGCGGCCCTTTCTTCGGCGCCGATGTTGTTGCCGAGCGGGTTGCCTTGACCCGGCACGCCGAGGTTGAACGAGCCGATGTCGCGCAGGAAGCGGTTCAGATACTGCACACCCACCGGGTTGCCGAAAACATGCGCCGGATTTCGTTCAGTGTTGATTTCACTACTGGCCGGCGGAGAGGTGAAGTCCTTCAAGCTGACGGTCCAGTTTGGGCCGCCGTGGCAATTTGCGCATCCAGCCTGCGCGAACAACGTTCGGCCCATGGCGATGTCAGATGGAGACGGACCGTTCGGCAATGCAGCCAGGGGCGCATTGGGCGTACGCACGGCGAAGCGCACCCACTCGCGCAGGGCGGTGAGCGCCGGTACTTTGTTCGGACTCCCGGGCAAGGTAACGGTAACTTGGGCGCGGTTGGCATTGGGCACGGCGAAGGGGTTCAGCGCGCTGGGGGCGACGTTGAAGTCGCCGGCGTCGCCGATGAGCAGGCCGTGGTTGGGATCGAGCGGATTGCCGTTGATGGGATCGGCGAGGGGACCGGGCCCGGAAACGTTGCGGATATTGATCTCGAAATCCTCGATCTCATCGAAGATGGCCGAGTAATTGAGCAGACGCTGCTGGGTGCGGTTCTGCGGATTGAAGGTGGAATTGAGCGGCACGCTTTTGCGCGGGCCGGCCGCGAATTGCCAAATCACGCCGTCGGTCAACCCCTTGAAGTGGCAACTGGCGCAGCTCTGCCAGCCTTGGCTGGAAAGGCGGTCCCGCAGCGAGTTCGTGCCGGGAATCGTGTCGAAGTTCCCGCGCGACGAGAAAAACATTTCCGCACCGACGAGATTCGTTTCTGCCTGCGCACCCGGAGTCGGCAAATCCGAGGTCCGCACGCTGGTAATCACCCGGTCGGTCGCCAGGTTCACAACGGAGACGTTGCGAGAGACGAAGTTGGCCACGTAGGCGCGCGTGCCGTCGCTGGTGATGGCGATGCCTTGCGGATTCTTGCCGGCGTTCGCGCCGCGGGTGAGCGCATCGGTCGGGTCGTTCAGGTCGATATAACGGGTCGTATCGTTATCGCCGGTGAAGCTCAGGCTGCCATCCGCAGCCACATTCAGTTTCACGAGCAAGTCGCTGGCGGCGGAAACGGCGTAGGCGGCTCCCGCGCCACTTTGGGTGTTGAAAGCGATGGCCCACGGGTTGGCGAAGAAATTCGTGCGCTTGTCCGGCTCGGGCTGGCGCGCGCCGAGGTGCAGATTGAGCGCTCCCAGATCGGTGGGGCTGGCAGTGTTGACGCCGCCGAGCTGGTTTACGAAGGCGTGCGTGTCGAGGCTGAAGCGCAGCGGACCGCTGGGCGAGGCAGCGATGTTCGGCAGATAGGCGCGGTCCCCGCGAAGGACGATGCTTTGCAGTTGGTTCGGGAAGGCGAAGGTGTCCGGCGCAGGTGGGCTGGTCTGGTCGTCGAATTTGAAACCAGTGACTTGGGGCGCCAGAGTGGCTACGCTCGCGACATAGTAGTCGGCGATGTTCGCCGAGGCCGTGTTGATGCTCAGCACCGCCACCAAACCTTCTTTGCCAAGGTCGTCGCCCTGCCGCCCTCCGGGCCTGGTGAAGGAGAGAAATCGCGTGACGTAAAGCCTGGTGTTATCGAGCGTGACGGCCAGGCCGCGCGGCTGGAAATGGCGCGAACGATCAGGGTCGTTGGCCAAGCTGTTTTTCAGATCCACATGCCCGATGATCGTGCGCGTCGTCGCGTTGATCACTGTGATTGTGTCCTGCCCGCTGTTCGCAACGAACACGCGGTTTCCGTCGGGCGAAGTGACGATATTCCACGGCTCTGCGCCCGTGAGGATGTGGCCGTTGACGCCGGCGGTTGTATCCACCGTCGCCGAAAAGGTGCCCCAAGCCGGATCATTGATGCGAATGACAGTGACGTTGTTGCCGGCGGCATTGGCGACGTAAGCGTATTGTCCGAGGGTCAGCGCGATGCTTTGCGGCTCGTCGCCGACAGAGACCTTGGCCAGGAGCGTGTTGTTGTCCGGGCGGATGACGCCAACTGAATCATCGCTGGGGTTGACGACCCAAATCAGCCGATCATCTCGTGATATGGCGATTGGGCTGGAATAGGTGGGACGGCCAAAGGTTATTTGTGCCCGCGAAAAATGCGGCGTGGCGAAAATAGCAATTAGACCCAGGGCAAGCAGGGCGCGTCGGTTTCTTGAAGCGGCGACGTGACGACAGAGGGCAACGCGAGTTGCCGTGTCGAGGAACATTCGACGGAATTGGGTTTTCATCATTGCCTTTTCATTTCTGGACGCCAGCCGAATTCAGGGTTTAAAGAGACGGTAAAAGCGGTTGCCCACGGGCGGATTTACGATGATGGACTTGATCGTGCCGTCGTCGTTCAAGCTCTCCATTGGGGCGACCCAATTGGCGGTGTTCAGGTCGTTGTTCTTGTTGCAGGTTGAAGCCGGTGGAGGGCGAAGGCCATGAGACCATTACCGTGTTCATTTCCGTGCGCGTGATGGTGAGCAAGGGCGCGCCAGGCATTTGAATGGCGGTGATAACGCCCCAGAAGCCGCCTTTGATGGCGAAGCGATTGTCGCTCAGTTGGCCTGCATCCGGCTGACCGAGCGTGCCGCGCACGGTAAACGTACTGTTCGTGCTGGC
>CAZCUL010000625.1:0-3823 GCA_964501475.1 uncultured Verrucomicrobiota bacterium
GCCCTGGCTCACTCCGTAAATGCCCGGCCCCGTGCTGAGATTGAAGCCTGCGACAGCCGCAGCGCTGGGATGAGTGCTCTCTCCGTGGACTCCCTCGAACCCGCTGCGGCCGAACACGGCGAAGCCATTCACGGACCGGACTTCCAGCTTGATGTTCGAATCGAGATTGGCGAGCGGGACGCCAATGCTGACGTTCCCGGTGTTCCTGACGAGAATTCCATTTTCGTTAGGCGGTGGGCCGGGTGTCGTAGTCGCGAGCAATTTTAACGTCGAGCCATCAAAGCGGAGATCGCCGCGGTTGTTGCCGTTGCCACTGATGGTCATCCCGGTTTCCGCATTAGGTGTGCCGAAGCCAATGACCCCGCCCCCATTTCCTCCAGGTCTGAGGATCGTCTGCCCGTTTACTTCCAGTCGGGTGCCGGTCGCGGGATTGACGATCGTACCAACGCCGACGTTGCCGTTGGTTGTGATGCTAATTCCATTTTCGGCCGGCGGCGGTCCAACGCCCGGGCCAGCTACTAATTTCACGGAGGAGCCGTTGAAGCGGAGATCGAATCGATTGACGCCGATGACCCCGAGACCTGATTCCCCATTGGGCGTGCCGACAGAAAAGGCACCGCCGTTTCCGCCCCCCGCGACGCGGAGAGGCCCGCCAACCTCCAGCCGCACTCCCGCCGTGGCGCTGTTTGTGCCGATGCCCACGCTGCCACTGCTGTAGTAGGCAGTCGTTCCGTTCCGCGACCAGATTTCGCCGAGGGGCGCGGCCGGATCAGTCCAGACAAAACTCCCGTTGTTGTAGGAAAGGAATTGCCCTGCCGCGGGTGCGAGTCCGCCCGTGTTCAACTGGGCTGCCGTCACGGTTCCGTTCGCCACGCTCGCGGCGGTCCCGGCGGTTTGCGCCCGAATGGCATAAGGCGAGGACGTGACCTCCTGGCGCGGAGTGAGTGTGGTGAAGTTTCCGCCAGCGCCCGGACGCACTGCGGCTTCCAGCCAGCGCGGCGGACCGGTGAACTTATCCGCGCCAAAGTCAATTCTCACGGTGAACAAACCGCTCGCCACAGGCACCATGCCGGCCGGGGGCGCGGTGGCGATGAGAGCGCCGCCGACCTCCGAGTCATGAAGCGTGAAGCGCATTTCGTACTCGCCGTTCACCGGCAGTCCTTTGTCAGTGAGCCGGCCATTGTAAGTGAACGCGGTGCTTTGAGCGTGGGCCAGTTCCGCGATGCTGAGAACCGAGAGGAACAAAAGGTGGGTTTTGAACATTGCTTTCATAAAAGAGAATCCGGCACTGCTCCCTACCTAAGAATTCCGGGCGAGGGATTACAAAAAATCTTCGGGATGCGGTTCGCCGTAAATTCAACGGCCGATTACCACCGGGCCACCGACGGCTTCGAGGTTCAATCGCTTGTTGATAGAGATCGTCGTCGAGGTCGATCCGGTTTTGATTTTCAAAGTGGCTCCTCGCGGCGCGGCCGCCACGCCCTCGGTCAATGTGTTGAATGGATTGGCGAAACTGCCGTTCTCCAGAGCGCCATTGAACGCGAAATCGATCCACATCTCGCTCAACGTGAACCATTCCAAAACCATCTCCCGCCCGCCATTGATGACGGAAACGGGATTCAATCGTGTGCCGGTCGCACTACCGTCACCCCAGCGCAATAGAGGGGTCGGCACGTTCCAAAGCGCGGAACCGCCAACCTGATTCATCGGCGCGCCTTCGTGATTCACGGTGCCCGCGTTCACATGCCACACGGCCATGCCGGACGCAGCGTCCGTGAATGGCGTCGCCGTGCTTGCGTCCGTCAGATTCGCGTCGTGATCCGTTCCGTTGGGAAGCCGATTGTTGCGAAACTCGATCAGGAAGTAATCACTCGCGCCCCTCGCCGGATCGTAAAGAAGGACCGGAGTATTCGCGGAGATAATCTGGGACGCCGCCACCGTCGTGAGGCCGCCTTCGCCCAGAGTGAAGATGCGCGGCCGAAGCCAGCCGAGCCGCATTTTGTGCCAGGGATCGAGGTGATACGTTCGTCGATCGTTATCGACGTTGAAGATGGTGCAGGTCATCAGCGAGACGCCGGAGTTGAAGCAACTGCTCCCGTAGAGATCGGCCGTTCCGAGGCTGTGGCTCAACTCGTGGGCAATGGTCATGAAGCTCGCCCGGTGATCCAACGAAGCCAGTTGTCCATTCACGGTCACGTTTTGCCCGGGCACCGGCCACATCAGACCACCGCTTCCGATCGGGCGGTTGGCCCCGGCGCGCAAATTATTGTTGCCCATCACCAGGATCGAAAGCTCGTCCTGCGTAATCGATCCATCGCCGTTGCTGTCCCATTGCGCAAAGTTGTAGCCCGTCTTTGCGACCACCAATCCGAGCAGGTAACGAAAGCCCGCGCGCGAATCCAGAGGCCCCTCATTTGTCCCGTCTCCGTCATCGTCGGATTGCTGAGAATAAAGCGTGGCAGTCTCGGTCGCATCCAGCTTCAACGGGCCGAGCGTAGCGGCGCGCTGCCAGGAAAACGCCCCGGACGAATTCTCCAGGAAGTAACCATTCACGCTCGGGAACGCGAAAAAGTTGAAGATCAATCGATCCATGTCCGCCGTCAGATTCGTGTCGAGCAATTGGCGAGTGCTTCCATTGGTCGAGAGTTCGTAGATCACCACCAAGAGCGGGATGGTGCCGATGATTGGTTGGCCGTTTGCGCGCAAGCTGCCGAAGCCGAAATCCTCCGCCGTGACCGCCTTCAACGGCCGGACGCCCATCAGCAGATGAGCCAGTGCCAGGATGATGGTCACGAGCGGCGGAATCTTCCCACGCAGATCCATCTGCCCGGCACGGATAGCGGCCTGAATCGATCGCCAAATTCGCAAGAAGTTCTGCACTGCCTCCTGCCTAAGAATTCAGGCGGAAGGATTACGAAGAAACTGCGAAGAGTTTGAGAATCTGTGGGCGCGAGAGGAACTGCCGGTCAGAACGGTCGCGACAGAATTCACAGATCAACAAAATGGCCAAACCACGTTTTGAATTCTGTTCAATTCTGTCCCTCCCGAAGTAATTCAGCGTCACTCACAGGTAACGACTTTCACCGCGCCGTGAGGAATGGATGGCTCGGCCGTTGCGCCGGGTCCGCCAGAAACCACTGCGCCAGACGCTCGTAAAAATCGCGCGCACTTCTCCCGGCCAATTGGCCGGCCAGTTCTTGCAGTTCGACGCGGGACAGCAATTCGATATGGCTGCGCGCGCCCAATCGACTTCCCGCCACGGCTTCGGCAAATGCCACGAATGAAGGCGCCACCGGCGTTGGGGCCACCGGCAAATCCCACACGCGGACAAAACTCTCCGCCCCGCCCGCAGCCACGCCGGTCGCGATGCGCGCGCCCGTGGAATCGAAACAGAGACGGGTGATCGCGCCGCCCGCGTTCAACCATTCCGTCAACGGCTGTCCCGTTTCCAGGTCCCACACCCGCGCCACGCCGCCCCAGCACCCCGTCAATACGCGCCGGCCGTCGGGACTCACGCACACTTGTGACACCGGGCTGTCGTGCTTCAGCGGTTCCGTCAGCGCCTCACCGGTGTTCGCGTCCCAAACGCGCGCGGTTAAATCCAACGAAGCGGTGATCACACGGCGACCATCAGGAGCGAAAACGGCTTTTTGCACCGACCGCCCGTGCCGCAACGGCGGCCCAATCGACTTGCCCGTGCGCACCTCCCAAATCCGCGCCGTGTTATCAGGAGACGCGGTGACCACGCGTTCACTGTCCGGACTGAAGTCCGCCCAGTCCACATGATCGAGGTGACGCAATCCCTCAGTGACCGGCTCGCCCG
>CAZCUL010000626.1:0-3386 GCA_964501475.1 uncultured Verrucomicrobiota bacterium
AAACGGCCTCACCCAAACTTTGTCGAAAACTTCGTCGGAAACTTTGTCGAGTAATGGAATGAATTTCGGGGCATTTCGACAAAGTTCGCGACAAAGTTTCCGACAAAGTTCAGGAGCATAACGCTCTTGGGACAAGCCCTATTTGTTCTCGGCCGCGGAGCCTTGATTGGGATCATCCGGTGCGCGTTCCCGTTGCGCTTGAGCGAGCACCTGCTGGAAATGCTCCAGAAAAGCGCGCTCGTCGGCCAGCATCTCCTGGGTCAACTGCACCTCCACGGTGCCCTGGCGCGCCCGGTCGGCCAGCAATTCCTCCGCGTTCCGCAGATGATCGCGCTGGCGGGCCGCAATGTCTTTCAGGGTCGCCAAGGTGCTGTGGATCATTTCCATCTCATGCGACAAGCTGCTTACCTTGTCCGCCATGGCGCCGGTGTGTACTTCGGAGATGGCGCGGGTTAAATCCTGCCGGAGAGCCGTCAAGCCATCGCTCAACCTCGCCCCCAGGGCGCCCTGGCTTTCGGCATCTGAAGCGGCCGGAGGTGTGATCCGCTCCAACCGCTCCGCGACTGCGGCCCGCAACGCTTCCAGGCTTTTCCCCAGCGGTTCCAGGTCCAGCCGCATGGGCTCGCGGGCGCCGGACAACTGTTTCGCCAGCGTTTCCTGGATCGATTCCAGGCCCGCCTGAAATCCCGAGAGTTGAGCCACCACCCGCGAAACCGGATCATTCCCGTCGCTGCCTCGGACCAGTTGATTCCGTTTGAAGGTCTTTTTGATTTCCTCCCAGCGCGCCTTTTCCTCCGCGGTTTGCGTGCCCATCAATTCCTTGAACTTGAGCCAATTGGCTTCCGCCCCCGTGGTCAAAGTCTGCGACTCGCTTTTGTAATGATCCTCGATGAGGGCGCGCACTTCGCTCCGGTTAAGAATGGCCACGACCTTTTCGGCCAGGCGATTCATATTGCGGTAGGAACCCTGAAGCTTGAACGCCGGTTCGGTCCGAAACTCATCCGCCTGCCCGGCGGAATGGATGTACTCCTGATTCACCCGCAAGATGACTTCGCGGATGGTGACGAGCTTCTCCATCACCGAAAGGATTTCCTCCACGTCCTGCGAACTGTAACTGCCGTCCAAACCTTCGGCCTCGCGCTGGTTGGTCTCGGCCATCCGGATAAACGCCTGAATATCCTTCTGACTCTTGTTCGCCAACGGCGCCAGCACCGGATTCGACGTAACCGCGTTCTCCACGTAGCTCGCCTTGAACCAATCGGCGTTGCCTCCCACGATGTCGCCCAGATTGTAGGTGTCCGCCCGGTTTGCCAGCATGTCCGGGATCTTGAATTTTTGGCCGCTTTCCGTGTAGGGATTGCCGGCCATCACTACCACCACCTTGCGCCCCCGCAGATCGTAAGTGCGCGAGCGTCCGCGCCAGACGCCCTCGATCTTGCGCTGCGCGTCGCAAAGCGAGATGAATTTCTGAAGGAACTCCGGGTGACAATGCTGAATGTCGTCCACATAGAGCATCGTGTTGTCGCCCATCTCGAGCGCCAGATTCAGTTTCTGGATCTCATGCCGCGCCGCCGCGTTGGGCGCATCCTCGGGGTCCAGCGACGTCACGCCCTGTCCGAGGGCAGGCCCGTTGATCTTGACGAACACGATTCCCAGTCGATTCGCGATGTATTCCATCAAGGTCGTTTTCCCGTAACCCGGAGGGGAAATCACCAGCAGCAATCCCATCAGGTCGGTGCGCTTCTGGTCGCCGGCAGCGCCGATCTGCTTGGCCAGATTGTCGCCCACCATCGGGAGATAAGCGCGGTCGATCAATTGATTGCGGACAAAGGAGGTCAGGACCCGCGGTTTGAATTCATCCAGGCGCAACTGTTCCCGTTCCCGCTCCAGCAACTCCTGTTTCAACTCGTGATATTGCCTGAACCGGGGCACGACCTCGGTCTCGAACCGCCGCAGCCGCTCCTGGAACGTGAGATAATCAAATTCGTATCGCGAGCCCCGGATGCGTGGATGATTCCCTTTCATGCCTTCGAGCACATGCGAACTCCCCGCTTCAGCAACCACGCTCTCCAGCGGCAAAGGCCTTATCTCTCCCGCATCGCCGGTGCCTTGCTCCGCGGCTCGGCGTCCCCGGGAGCTTTTCTCATCGCCTGGCGCGGCTCTTCCCGCTTCGTTGCTCGCGCCCGAGCAAAACAGAATCGCGGCCACCTCTTCGCTGTGCCGGTTCAGTTCAGGTCGTTGCAGCAGAAAACCTCGCACCCAATCGCGCACCAGTTCAAATTCACTGCCCGGATGCTCTGCCAGGGCTTGCCGCGCTTCCTGAAAGGCATCTTCGCTTCCCTGCCCGATCAGGTGTTGCCTGAAGGCCGCAACCGCCTCGCTCGCTTCCCGGCTCACCGCAAACCGGCTGCCGGTTGTCAGTTGATGAAAGAGATACTCGCCGGCATCCGCTGTCACCGGCGAGGCATATAAACCGGTCTGCTCCGCGAACCCGCGAAGCACCGCGCTTAAACCGTCGATGTAACCGCACTGCACCGGGTCGCCGGGGAACAACCGGTTCCGTTCGGCGAAACCTTTCAGTTTCGCGGACCAAAGGCCGCGGGTTTGCGCGGGACAAAACCGATGCCAGTAAACCATGGCGCAGGCGCGGGCGTTCGGATGATATCGGGCCAGTTGCAGCGCGGCGTGCGTGGACAAAAGCACCTTCAGGATTTGCGCCCCGTCAAAGTCATGAATTCCCTTGGTGTAGCCTTCCTGATAACGGCCGCTCATGAACTCCTGAACGAACGCCAAACGCTCCTCGTCTTTCAGAGCCAGCACTTCCGCAACCGTGCGGTTCAGTTGGGAGTTCCCGTCGTTCCCGGTTTGGTGCGCGGCCTCCAGCGACTGCAACAGGCGATAAGCCAGATACTCCGCCCGATAGACATCCGCGGTCTCCGAAACCAGTTCCTGTTCCCAGGCATCCCGCAAGGGGAGCAACTGTTCGTCGGGAACCTTGTCGAAATATTTCGTGCCGGTCAGATGCAAATGCAACGCTCCATCGCGCTGCACCATCGTCAGGTCCAGCGGCTGGGTATTGACGTTGAAATGATGTTTGCCGAGCTTGATGACGTTTTCACCGCCCACGAACAGGTCCTGGCGATCCTTCAACTGACGGACCGCCTCCTGTTGCGCGCTTTTCAAGCGCCCTTGCAGATCGTCCGCCTTGACCGGATCCTCCAGAGCCAGCAGTTGGTCGATGGTGTCGCGGACCTTCGCAATCATCAGGTCCGAGGCCATGTAGGTGTTGATGTCCTCGATGGCCTTGAACCCGGCCAGCCGGTTCTGGATGACCTTGAGAATGCGCTCCGCCGCCGTCATCAACGCGCCGGCTCGGCGGCTGCGCT
>CAZCUL010000627.1:0-2576 GCA_964501475.1 uncultured Verrucomicrobiota bacterium
CCAGCTGAGTGCGGAAGGTTTGGTCGACGTGACCTACGACGGCACCAACGTCTTCAGCGGCATTCAACTGCCAGGCTATACTCCGCAGAGCGGCCTGCGAGTCGGCTTCGGCGCCCGCACCGGCGGCGCCAATGATAATCATTGGATCGATGATCTGGCGATCAACGCCCTCCCGCAGGACGCTTCGTCCTCGGAAGCAGATCAGACCATCGTCTTTCTGGTCGAGAATGACGATCCGAGCTTGTTCTCGGCCCAGCCCGCCATCAGCCCTGACGGAACCCTGACCTACACCGCGGCGCCTGGGGCGAATGGGTTGGCGGTCGTCACGGCCAGGGCGATGGATAGCGGTGGGGGCAATGACACCAGCGCCCCGTGCGAGTTCACGATCACGGTCGGGACCGGAGAGCCGAACACCCCGCCGCAATTCGCGTGCGGACCCGACCAGATGGTGGCCGGCGCCGATCCGCAAACGGTGCCAGGTTGGGCGACGGACATCCAGGTGCACAGCATCGACCGGACGCCGATTACGTTGTCGAGCACATTCGATGATTTGCCGGCTGGCTCGCTCTTGATGGGCGGGCGAACCGATGGCACGGCCAGCATCGGCAGCGGTGTCATCAGCAACGGTGTCCTCCAGCTCACCGTGGCGGAGAACAGCGCTTGGGGCGTCTACTACACACCCTCCGTGGGTGCCCCGATCGAGAGCTATACGATCAGTTTCAGCGCCTATCTGGGCGGCGGGACCTGCTGTGGTGATCCGCTCTCCGGCAGTCCGACTTCGACCGCCGACGGGTTCAGCGTGAACATTGCCAACGACCTGCCTGACCCTCCCGCCTACGGAAATCCAGCGGAGGAGGGCGCCGGCAACGGGTTGAGTGTCCTCTTCGACACCTGGGATAACGGCGGCGGCGAAGCGCCCCAGATCGACCTCAAATGGCAGGGGACTATTCTGGCGAGCATGGACATCGCCCCCCATCTGTCACAAGGCAACCTGCCAGTGCGCTTCATCCCGGTGAATATCCAGGTGAGCGCGGGAGGTTTGGTGGACGTGACCTACGACGGCACCAACGTCTTCAGCGGCATTCAACTGCCAGGCTATACTCCGCAGAGCGGCTTGCGAGTCGGCTTCGGCGCCCGCACCGGCGGCGCCAATGATAATCACTGGATCGATGATCTGGCGATCAACGCTCTCCCGCAGGATGCTTCGTCCTCGGAAGCCGATCAAACCATCACGTTTATCGTGACCACTGATAATCCGAGCCTGTTCTCGGTCCAGCCCGCGATCAGCCCCGACGGGACCCTGACTTACACCCCGGCGCCCGGCGCGAATGGGTCGGCCGTGGTGACGGTGGTGGCGATGGATAGCGGTGGGGGCAATGACACCAGCGCCCCGTGCGAGTTCACGATTACGGTGGAGGGCAACCAGTGTCCGATTGCCCTGCCGCAAACGGTGAGCGTGGCACAGGACACGCCCATCATCATTGCCCTGGAAGGCACCGATTCGGACGGGGACCGGTTGAGCTTCAGCTTCCTGACCTTTACCGGGAACGGAACGATCTGCGGGCTGGGTCGCTACAAACTGTATCATCCCAACCCCGGGTTTGTTGGAGTGGACCGGTTCCAGTTCGTGGTCAGCGACGGCGAGTTGGTATCGGAACCGGCCACGGTGACGATCCTGGTGGGCGGAGCGACCAACCAGGCCCCCAGCGCGCTGGCGGAGGTATCGCCGGAATCCAGGATCGTGGCCGACGCGAGTCTGTCGACGGTGATCTCGGTCAACTGCTCGAACGCGGTGGTCACGTTGGATGCGTCCAAGTCGTATGATCCGGACAACGAACCGGTCGAGTATTGGTGGTATGCCAATGGAGCAACGGTGCCGTTCGCGCAGGGAGCGATTGTGAGTGCGGTGTTCGAAGTGGGCCCGCAGGAGATCATGGTGGTGGTGGACGACGGGAGCGTGTCTTCGAGCGCGGTCTTGCAGGTGGAAGTGATTACCCTGTGCGACGCGGCCGAGGAGTTGAGCCTGCAGATTGCCGAGAGCGGTTTGGCGAACAAGAGCCAGCGGGAATTGTTGCTCAACGCAGCGTCGGCCAGCGCCGCCCTCGAGGTGCTGGATCTGGCAGCGGGCCGGAAGTATCTGGAAACCTTGCAACGCAAGCTGGAGAGCGAAGCGGCGTCCGCCCCCGGAGCCGTCGAACAGCTTGGACGCGTGACCGGCGAGATCCTCAACGCCGTGACCCGCGCCGAAAGCCCCGACTAGTCCTGCGGACGGCCACCAGCGGACGGCCAGTCCTGCGGACGGCCACCGGTGGAATTGCACAGAGAGACCGGGAACTTGTTCCCGGTCTCTTTTTTTTTGAAGGTCGAGGGATGCGTGGTCCGGAGCAGCTTACGAAGTCCGCGAGGATATGGAGTGCGGTGGCAAGTCCGACGCCACACCGCTTTCGCACGGGCAAATGGCTTCGAAATATCGAGACTCGTAGACCATCCGAAAGCGGTGTCGCCGCTCGCTCCGCTCCGCTCTGCCACCGCACTCCCAAGCATCGCGTTCGCACGGGCGCCAGGGGTCGGGCGCA